>NZ_JBFAET010000029.1:0-70095 GCF_040642095.1 Streptomyces sp. NPDC020362 | reverse complement strand
GCCGCCCGGCCCGGACGTGCTGGCCACCGTCGAGTTCCTCGGCGAGCACGGCATTCCCGCCCTGCCCGGCTGGCGCTACCAGGGCCCGGCGGACGTCAGGCCCTCACGGCCCTCTCCTGCACCGCGAACGAGATCCACACATCCGGGGACAGCTCCGGCCGGTCGGGCACCGGCCGGAGCTCGCGCGTCCAGGCATCTCCGGCCAACTCCCGCGCCACCCTCGGCCAGAACCGCACGGCGGCCGGGTTGTCGTGCTGGAACGCGATCTCCCAGGGGCCGGGATGCCGGAGCAGCACCTCCCGCACGGCCCGCAGGCCGACTCCCTGCCGACGCGCGCCACGGACGACGAAGAAGCTGTTGAGCACCCGCACCGGGCCGTCGAGGCCGCGCACGAACGCAAAGCCGACCGGGCGTTCACCGCAGGTCATCAGGTACGGAGCCCAGCCGGGCCCGGTGAAGGCGGACACGAGCCTGTCACTGGTGAAGGAGCCGTCGGGCGCGGGCAGGGTGCCCCGGAACTCGGACAGGTCGTGGCGGAACATCGGCCACAACCGTTCCACGGTGGGCCGGTCCTCGGGGGTCGCGGGACGGACGATCAGGTCCGTCGGAAGATTTTCGCTCATATACGAAGCCTCCCCGGCGGACTTCGGGGTCCGGACCGGGGAGGCCTGTACAACTGGCCCTGATCCTAGCTCATTTCAAGGGCCTGGTACTCCTCTGCGATCTCCTTCTCACCGAACGGCCACACCTTCTCCAGCCGTGCCCAGACCCAGAAGGCGGCGCAGCCGAGGGCGACCCAGGCCAGGGACCATTCGATGGGGTGGCGGCCCGGGGAGTTCTTGTCGGCGTACCCGTAGATCACGCACCAGCCGGCGAGGGCGACGATGCTGGGCAGCGGATAGAGCCACATGCGGTACGGCCGGCGCAGTTGCGGCTGCCGCCTGCGCAGGACCGTGAGCGCCAGGATCTGGGCGAGCGCCTGGACGATCACCATCACCGTGGTGAGCAGCTGGATCAGGGTGGCGAGGTCGGTGTGCCGGCCGATGAGGAAGCCGACCGCCGTGATGACGCCCATGGTCGCCAGGCCCAGCGTCGGGAAACGGTGCCTGGGGTGCAGTTTCTCGTAGGGACGGAAGAAGACCCGGTCGCGGGCGGCGTCGTAGGGGACGCGGGAGCCGCCGAGCAGGCCGGTGAAGACCGAGGCGAAGGCCGTGATCAGGATGAGCACGGTGACCGTGTCGGCGGCGCCCTTGCCCCAGGTCTTCTCCAGCACGGCGGAGGCCACGGAGGTGGAGGCGATGTCGTTCGGGTCGGTCATGCGGTGCCAGTCGACGACGCCGAGGGTGCCGATCTGGAGCAGCAGGTAGATCGCCATGATGCCGAGGATCGAGAGGAGGATGGAGCGCGGCAGGGTCCGGCCGGGGTCCTTGATCTCGGCGCCCATGTAGGCAGTGGTGTTGTAGCCGAGATAGTCGTAGATGCCGATGGTCAGGCCCGCGGCGAAGCCGAGCCAGAAGTGGCTGCCGGTCAGGTCGAAGGCCTGGGCGGGGTAGGTGAACGCCAGGTGGGGGCTGAAGTCGGTGGCCGCGGCGACGATCACCAGGAGGACCGAGGCGATCATCACCGCCCACATCACGGCGGTGATGCGCGCGATGTGCTCGATGCCGCGCCACAGCAGGAGCACGACCAGGGCGATGACGCCGAGGCCGATCAGGTCGCCCGGGGTCCGGCCGAGGCCGGGGGCGAGGTAGCCGAGGTACTGGACGAAACCGACCACGCCGGTGGACATGATCAGCGGGATGAAGAGCATCGCCGTCCACACGAACAGGAACGGCATGAGACGGCCGGTGCGGTACTGGAAGGCCTGGCGGAGATAGACGTAACTGCCGCCGGATCCGGGCATGGCGGCGCCCAGCTCGGCCCACACCAGCCCGTCGCAGAGGGCCAGCACGGCCCCCGCGACGAATCCGATGACCGCCTGGGGGCCGCCGAACGCGGCGACCATCAGCGGGATCGTCACGAACGGACCGATCCCGCACATCTGGCTCATGTTGATGGCCGTGGCCTGGAACAGGCCGACACGGCGGACGAAACCACCCGTGGGTGGCGGACTACCGGACATGGAGGACTCCTGACGCGACGGGCGCATGTTCCGCGTTCGAGGTGGCTGTTCACCCGGCCGGGCTGACTGGGCGATAAAGTTAAGGAGCCTTACTAGATGCGTCAAGTATCCACCGGGGATGGATGAGAATGGTGTGATGGTCGCCCGTGACGTCGCAGCGCAGCAGGATCAGCCCTGGAACCGCCGACGCCTGCGCAGCACCAACGAGCGGCTGCTCCTGGACCGGCTGCGCGGCCTCGGCTCCGCCTCGCGCGCCCAACTGGCCCGCGAGACGGGCCTGTCGAAGCCCACGGTGTCCAGCGCGCTGGCCTCGCTGGAGGCGGCCGGACTGGTCCACGAGGTCGGCACCCAGGCTCCCGAACGCGGGCGCACCGCCGTGCTGTACGCCCCGGACCCGGCCGCCGGTCACGCCCTCGGGGTGGACATCGGACGCGGCTGGCTGCGCGTGGCGGTCGTCGACCTGGACGGGACGGTGGTCGCGCGCGCCGACGTACGCAACCGCGCCCGCACCTCCGCCGCGCTCGCCGATCTGGTCGTGGGCACGGCCCGCCAGGTGATCGGCAACTCGGGCGTGGACCCGGCCGAGGTGGTGCACGGGGTGGTGGGCACTCCGGGGGTCTACGACGAGAAGCAGCGGCGGGTGCGGTACGCGATGCACCTGCCGGGATGGGGCCGCGCAGGACTCTTCGACCGGATGCACGAGGAGCTGGGCGTCCCGCTGGAGGTGCACAACGACGCCAATCTGGCCGCGCTGGGCGAGTACACGTACGGCGTCGGCGCAGGCAGCCGGCTGTTCGCGTACATCCTCATCGGCACCGGCCTCGGCATGGGGGTCGTGAGCGAGGGGCGGCTGTTCACGGGGGCGCACGGGCTGGCCGGGGAGATCGGGTTCCTGCCCTTCCCGGGGCGGCAGAAGCCCGAGCGGCTGGAGGACGCGGTGTCGGGGGTGGCCGTGGTGGAGGCCGCCCGGCGGTTCGGGATGAGCGGGCAGCTCACGGCGAAGGCCGTGTTCGACGCGGCCCGGCTGGGCAATCCGGCCGCGGTGCAGGCGGTGGAGCTGGAGGGCGAGCGGATCGCGCACACCGTGGCGGCCGCGGCCGCGGTGCTCGACCCGGACCTCGTCGTACTGGGGGGCGGGGTGGGCCACAGCGTGGACCTGCTGCTGAGGCCGGTCGGCGAGCAGCTGCGCGCACTGACCCCGCTGCGCCCGCGGATAGCCCCGAGCCGGCTCGGCGAGGACGCGGTGCTGCTGGGCGCGGTGGCAACGGCGCTGGGCACGGCGCGTGACCTGGTGTTCGAGCGCAGGGCGGAAGCGGGCTGACCGTTCGCGCCCGACCGGCGGGATCCGGCGGCCACGGTCGTTGACACGTCCTTCGGCGCCCCTTACCTTGAGCCAGGTTAGTAAAGTTTCCTAACTTTACGAGGCTGGAGACCACCGTGTTCCCTCGCCCCGCCTCCGGACGCCGGATCGTCACGGCCGCCGCCCTCCTGAGCCTGCTCGGTACGCTCTCCACCAGCGCCTGGGCCGGGTCCCGGGACCGGCACCCGGCGCCGCACGCACGGGCCGCGGTCACCCGCGTCCCGTCCGCCGCGGGATCAACGACCCCGCTCGACGGGTACGCGATCCAGTCCACGGCGAAGGTGACCGACTCCGCCGCGGACGTCTCCTCCCCCGGCTATCCGGCGACCGGCTGGTACCCGGCGGGCCCCCGCTCCACGGTCCTGGCCGCCCTCCTGGCCGACGGCCGCTACCCCGATCCGTTCCACTCCACCGACCAGCAGAAGATCCCGAAGGCGGACTTCGAGGTCCCCTGGTGGTACCGCTCCGACTTCACCGTCGCGGACACCTCCCGCCGCACCCTGCTGGACTTCGGCGGTGTCGTCTCGGCGGCCGACGTCTACGTCAACGGCCGGCAGGCGGCGAAGGCCGCGGACGTCACCGGCGCCTACACCCGTCACGAGCTGGACATCACGCCGCTGGTGAAGTCCGGCACCAACACCGTCGCCTTCCGTATCCAGCCCAACGACCCCAACAAGAACCTGACCATGGGCTGGATCGACTGGCTCCAGCCGCCGCCCGACCGGAACATGGGCATCGTCCGCGACGTCCTGGTCCGCCGGGGCGGCCCGGTGGCGCTGCGGGACGCGCACGTGGTGACGAAGCTGGCGGTGCCGTCGCTCGCCACCGCCGACCTGACCGTCAGGGCACAGGCCCGCAACGACAGCGGATCGCCGGTCACGGCGGAGATCACCGGCAGCGTGGCCGGGACGAGCTTCAGCACGTCCGTGCCGCTCGCCGCGCACGAGACGAAGACCGTCACCCTCTCCCCCGCCGACGTCCCCGGCCTGCACCTCGCCTCCCCGAAGGTGTGGTGGCCGGCCGGCATGGGCGGGCAGCCGCTGTACGACCTCGACCTCGCCGCGTCCGTGTCCGGCACGGTCTCGGACACCGCCCACGAGAGCTTCGGCATCCGCGACGTGCAGGCGCCTCTGAACTCCGACGGCGCCCGCCAGTACCGGATCAACGGCCGCCCACTGCTGATCAAGGGCGGTGGCTGGTCCCCGGACGAGTTCCTGCGCTGGGACCCCGGCTATGTGGCGGACCGGCTGAAGTACGCGCTCGACCTCGGGCTGAACACCATCCGGCTGGAGGGCCACATCGAGCCGGACGAGTTCTTCGACCTCGCCGACCGCTACGGCGTGCTCACGCTGCCCGGCTGGGAGTGCTGCGACAAGTGGGAGGGCCAGGTCAACGGGGACGGCGAGTCCGGCGACAAGTGGACCGCCGCCGACTACCCGGTCGCCAAGGCGTCGATGGCCGCCGAGGCCGCCCGGCTGCGCGACCACCCCAGCGTGATCTCCTTCCTCATCGGCAGCGACTTCGCACCCGACGCGACGATCGAGAAGAACTACCTGGACGCCCTGAAGGCCGCCGACTGGCCCACCCCCGTGGTCTCCGCGGCCTCCGACAAGTCCTCGCCCCAGCTGGGCCGTTCGGGCATGAAGATGACCGGGCCCTACGACTGGATCCCGCCGAACTACTGGTACGCCAAGCGCGAGGGCGGGGCCACCGGCTTCAACTCCGAGACCAGCGCGGGCCCCGACATCCCGACCCTGGACACCCTGCGCCGGATGATGACGCCCGCCGAACTGGACACCCTCTGGAAGAACCCGGAGGCCAAGCAGTACCACCGCTCACCCTCGCCCGTCTTCGGCACCCTCAAGATCTACGACAACGCCCTCACCGGCCGCTACGGCGCCCCGACCGGCCTCGCCGACTACGTGCGCAAGGCGCAGCTGGCCCAGTACGAGAACGTCCGCGCCCAGTACGAGGCGTACGGGCGCAACGCCACGGACGCCGACAAGCCCGCCACCGGGGTGATCTACTGGATGTTCAACAGCGGCTGGACCTCCCTGCACTGGCAGCTGGCGGACCGCTATCTGGACCAGGGCGGCGCCTACTTCGGCGTCAAGAAGGCGAACGAGCCGCTGCACATCCAGTACTCCTACGACGACCGCTCGGTCGTCGTCGTGAACAACCGGCACGCCGGCGCGGGCGGACTCACCGCGCGGGCCACGCTGTTCAACGCCGACGGCACACAGAAGTACGACAAGACAGTCACCGGGGTGACGGTGAACGGGGACGGCGCACACGGCACCGCGCTCACCCTGCCGTCGTCGGTGACCGGGCTGTCGAGCACGTACCTGCTCCGGCTGACCCTGACCGATGCGGACGGCAAGGAGGTGAGCCGGAACGTGTACTGGCTCTCCACGAAGGCCGACACGCTCGACTGGGCGAAGACCGACTGGTACTACACGCCGACGACCGCCTACGCCGATCTCAAGGGGCTCTCCTCGATGGCGCAGGTGCCGGTGTCGGCGACGGCCTCGACCGCGTCGTCCGGCGACCTGTCGACCACCTCGGTGACCGTGCGCACCACGGGCGCCGGCCGGACGCCGTCCCTGTTCACGGACGTCCACCTGGTCGACGCGCAGGGCAAACCGGTGCTGCCGGTGCGGTGGTCGGACAACGAGGTCGGTCTGTGGCCGGGCGAGTCGGTGACGCTGACCGCCACCTACCGGACCGCCGATCTGCACGGCTCGGCGCCGCGTGTGCGGGTCTCGGGCTGGAACACGCCGGAGCAGACGGTCCCGGCCTCCTGAGACCGGCGGGGGTGGGCCGGGCGGCCCACCCCCGCACGGTTCAGGCGACGTTGAGCGCGGTGTCGTCGACGACGAACGACGTCTGGAGGGTGGAGCCCTCGGTACCGGTGAACTTGATCGTGACCGTCTGGCCCGCGTAGCTCGCGAGGTTGAAGCTGCGCTGGGTGTAGCCGCTCGCCGCGTTCAGGTTCGAGTAGGTCGCGAGGGTCGACAGCACCGTTCCGCTGCTGTCGAGGACCTGGGCCTTCAGGGTGTCGTAGGCCGTCGATGTGGTCGTCTCGGCGGTGTCGACATGGAGATAGAAGCTCAGGTTGGCACTCGTGCACCCGGCGGGGACGGTCACCGTCTGCGCGAGGGTGTCGGTGTGGGCGGAGCCGTAGCCGTTCAGCCAGGCCTTGTAGGAGCCGGTGCGGGCGGCCTCGCCGGTGTCGTTGGTGATCACACCGCTGGAGGCGGTCCAGGAGCCGGCGCCGGACTCGAACCCGGGGTTGGCCAGCAACTGCGCGGCGGTGCAGGTGCCACCACCGCCACCGCCGCCCCCTCCGGTGGTGCCGGAACCGGCCAGCCAGGCCGTGGCGTTGAGGGCGAGGGCCGCGTTGGTGGCGCCGGAGTCGTTCCAGCCGTCGTACAGGGTGTTGCCCGACTGGCCGGTGCCGTCGTCGATGGGCGAGCTGTCGCCCCAGAAGGCGACGCGGCCGTTGCCGAAGGCGGAGGTCAGGAAGAAGGCGCCGGTGTTGCCGGAGTAGCCGCTGCGGTAGACCAGTCCCTTGACGGCGGAGTTGTCGGCGGGCTTGAGGGTGGCGGTGGTGCCGTCGGCGATCAGGCTCTTGGTGACCGTGCCGAAGGAGCCGTGCAGCACCGGGTCACTGCTGTCGCTGATCGCGGCCGGGTAGCCGGATTTGACGTCCAGCGAGTCGATGGAGAAGCCGAACGGGTCGGTCGGGTCGACGCTGTTGTTCGTCATCAGGTCGTTCAGGATCTCGACCGCGTCCTCACCGTCGTTGTTGCGGTCGGCGCCGGTGTGGTCGGAGATCATGAACAGGCCGCCGCCGTTCTTCACGAAGTTCATGATCGCCGTCTTTTCGGCGGTCGTGAACAGCGTGTTCGGCTCGGGCAGGACCAGCGTGTCGAAGTTCGACAGGTCGGTGGCGGACGACCCGCCGTAGCTGAGGCTGGAGCCCGACGGCAGCGTCTTCAGGCTGTAGCTGCCGGTCTTCTGCAGGGCCACGCCCCAGGACGAGAGGGCACCGGTCCAGTCGGTCTCGGCGGACGGGGAGGAGTCCTGGCCGAGCGGGTCGGGCTGGCTGGTGGAGATGATCCAGTCCGCGTTGCCGGCCGTCTCGGCGTGGGCGTTGTCGAACAGGATCCGGTGCGTGGTGGCCGCGTGGGCGGGGGCCGCGCTGGTGCCGACCTGCAGGGCTGCCGAGGTGACGAGCAGTCCGAGACCGGCCAGTGCGGTGGTGAATCTGCGGCGGGATCTCCTGGATCCGAGCATCCGGCGAACCTCCATGAGGGGTGGGGAGAGAGGCGGTGCGGGCGCCAAGTCTGCGCGCGTAGAACCCGCTTGAGGGTTCTACACGCGTCGATTGGTTGAAAGGTACATGGCATTACGGCCGGGTGAACAGAAAGTCCCGGCAATAACCGGGATGGACTGGCTCCGGTGACAGCGGGCACATGCCACAGCAGCGGGGCACGCGGCGAGGAGGGGTGGACATGGAGATTTCAGGCATCGTCAGCGCCATCGTCATCGGGCTCGTCATCGGTGTGCTGGGCCGGCTGGTCGTGCCCGGGCGGCAGCACATCGGCATCCTGCGGACGATCGTCGTCGGGATCGTGGCCGCATTGCTGGGCTCGGCGATCGCCGCCGTATTCGGGGTCGCGGACACCAAGGGGCCCGACTGGATCGAGTGGTTCATCCAGATCGCCCTCGCGGCCGTGGGGATCGCCGCGCTGGACAGGGCGCGGGTCCGCCGGTGAGGGTGCGTCAGCTTCCGTGGAGATACGGGGTCGTGGTGGTGAGGGCGTGGAAGCCGAGGCGTTCCAGGATGGGGCGGCTCATGGGTGAGGCGTCGACCTGGAGGTAGCGGTAGCCGTGGGCGGCGGCGACGCGGGCGCGGTGGGCGACCAGGGCGCGGTAGAGGCCCCGGCCCCGCCAGGCCTCGACGGTGCCGCCGCCCCAGAGTCCGGCGAAGCTCGTGCCGGTCACCAGTTCCATGCGGGCGGCGCTGACGGGCTCGTCACCGGCGAGCGCCACCACGGCGACGACCGTGCCGGGGTCGGCGGCCAGCCGGGCGAGCAGCCGGTGGCGCAGCCGGGTGCCGTCGGTGCCGAAGGCCTTCTCGTGCACGTCCACGACCAGGCCGACACCGGCCGGATCGGTGGCTCGGACGAAGCGGATACCCGCGGGCGGTTCGGCGTCCAGGGCCTGCCCGGCGGCCTCGCCGACCATGAGCGTCTCCTCGGGCTCGGCCCGGAACCCGGCGGCGGCGAGCCGGGCGCCGAGGTCCCCCGGACGGTCATGGCCGTACAGCTTCCACTCGAAGTCACGGCCCAGGCCCGTGAAGTACGCGACCTGTTCGCCGATCGCCCGGCCCGCGGTCTCCGCGTCCAGGGCGGACCACAGGACGCCGTTCCAGCCCTGCGCGTCGGCGACCTGGCGGACGATCGCGCCGCTGCGCTCGATGCGGGCTCCGGGCCCGTCGGGCCGGGCGCCCTCGCGCATGTCCTGGTCGTAGCGGGCGAGCACCGCGGCATGATCCATGGCCCCACTCCAGCATCCGCACCCGGGCCGGGCAACAGGATTAGGGCCTGTGCGGCGGATCGGGTCCTGACCCGTCCGTCGCCGACGGGCAGGCGTCCGCGGAGACCGGGGGGCGGGCGTCCCGGAGACCGGGGGGCGGGCGTCCCGGAGACCGGGGGGCGGGCGTCCCCAGAGGCCGGCTCCGACCGCCGCCGGGCGCCGACTCGGACCGCCCGGCGGCGCCGGCTTCGGACGTCGCTCAGCCGAGTTCCAGCGTGGTGACGCCGAACACCCGCTCCGCGGCGTGGTCGCGGACCCGGCCCGTGTACATGCGGGCCGTCTCGAACGAGGCGCTCAGACCGGCCTCTTCGGCCAGGGCGACACCGGCCGCGTTCGGCTCCGGGACGTCGATCGCCACCTCCTGCCCGGCGGCATCGGCGGTGAGCGCGGCGAAGAGGGCCCGGGCGTCCTCGGCGGTGTCCGCGAAGAGAGGGCCGATGCGCAGGGTGTCGCGGCCGGGGCGGATCACGCCGTAGCCGGTGAGCCGGTCGCCGTCGTGACGGACGAACACGCGGTGGCCGGGGGTGGTCAGCCACTCGGCGAGGAAACGCGGGCGGTCGGCCGGAGTGCAGGCACCGTCGTAGGCGGTGAGCGCGGCAAGGTCGGCGGGCCCGGCGGGGCGGACACCGGCGGGTGCCACGGCCTCGGGGGCCGTGCCGGTGAACCGGGTGGTGCGGTGGGCGAGTTCGAAACCGGAGCGGCGGTAGTTGTCCTGCTGGGCGACGACTCCGTCCAGTCCGACGACGCGGTCTCCGGCGTGGGCCAGGGCGGTCTTCCAGGTGGTGAGGCCGTGGCCGTGGCCGCGGAGATCGGGGCGGACGAGGTAGAAGCCGAGGAAGGCGTAGTCCGAGCCGTAGTTGACGACGGAGATGGCCGATACGGGCTCCCCGTCGATCCGGCCGACGAAGAAGCCTCCGGGGTCCTGGGCGAAGAAGGCCGGACCGTCGGACAGCCCGGGATTCCAGCCCTCCTGGGCCGCCCACTCGCCGACCACCGCCCAGTCGGCGAGGGTGGCCTGCGTGACGACGAGGTCCTGGGGGGCCGGAGAGGTCATCGGTGCGCTCCATTCCATGGGGGTCGGATGTGCCGGACGGCGCGCTGCGCCGACCTCACCCTCAGCATCCTTTCCGATCACACCCTGCCCGCGCCACGCCCGGATCAGACGTTGCGTGCCTCAAACCGCCCGGCTGCGGGCTGTGTTGGACACGCGCAGCAGCGGAACGGCGCTTTCTCGGGCCCCACCGGGCCGGCGTCCGGTGGGGCCCGCCGGGTCGGGTCAGCGGTCCCGGCCGGGGCGGAAGCGGCGGTAGAGGACCGCTCCGGTGAGGAGGAGTGCGGCGCTGCCGGCGACCGCGGGGGCGGTCAGGTCCGCTCCGGTGTGGGCCAGGGCGGCCCCGGCCGGCCGCGGGGCGGGCTGCGGGGTGTGCGGGCCCGGGTGCGACTTGACGGGGGCCGGCGCCTTCGGGGTGGGTGTGGGTGTGGGTGTGGAGCCGTTGGCGGAGTGGTTGCCGACGGCCGCGTTGCCCACGCCGACCACGTTGACGCTGTTGCCGCTGACGTTCACCGGCAGGTGCACCGGCAGCTGGACGCTGTTGCCGGAGAGCACGCCGGGCGAGTCCTGCGTGCCGCCCTTCGCCGAGGCGCCGCCCGAGGCGGCCGACCCGTCCTTGTCGGTGCCGCCGTTCTCGCACGCATTGCCGACGGCGGGGTTGAGCAGCCCCACCACGTCGACGGTGTTTCCGCACACGTTCACCGGTACGTGCACCGGCACCTGGATGGTGTTGCCGGAGAGCACACCGGGCGAGTCGACCGCCGAGCCGTCGGCCGCGGCCCCGTCGGCCGCGAAGGCGGCGCACACCGGCATCGCCACGGCCATCGCGCCGGAGGCGGCGACGACGGCGATCCCACCGTTTCGGGTTGCCCGTCTCATAGGTTTCCCTGCCTTCCAGACATCGTCGCGGGCGCTCACCCGCGACGGATAAAACGCGGGCGCCTCGTTCGGGTTATGGCTTTTCGGCTTTTCACCCCACCGGGTGACATGATCACTCGAATCGCACGTAAAGTCCTCGAATGATCACCAATCGCAATGGAGGGCGCGAACGATAGATCATCGGGCACCGTCCCGCTCGCCCGGAGGCGGCCCTCACCGGGCCCGCATATGGTGAGCGAGGGTGTCGTCCCGGTCCGCAGCGGATGCGCCCCGGGAGGCTATCGATGCTGGCCAAGCTGTCCACACGGCCCACCGTGCGGCGCTGCGCGGGCTCCGGAGTGCTCGCTCTGGCACTGCTCGGGGCGGGGCTGCCCGCGGCCGCGGCCGACCGGCCGCAACCCGACCTGTCCCGCTTCTACCGGCAGAAGGCCGTATGGGCCGCCTGCAAGGGCGCGGACAGGGCCGAGGATCTCCAGTGCGCGAAGGTGACCGTCCCGCTGGACTACGCGCACCCCGGCTCGGGCACACTCGACCTGGCCCTGGCCCGCTACCGGGCGACCGGCCCTTCGCGGGGCTCGGTCCTGCTGAACTTCGGCGGGCCCGGCGGCGCGGGCATCAACGAACTCGCCACGGGCGGCAAGCAGTACATGGATCTGACCAACGGGTACGACGTGGTCACGTTCGATCCGCGCGGTGTCGGCCGGTCCTCCCCCGTCAGCTGCGGCGACGGCCAGGACGAGGTGACGACGGCGCCCGAGGGGAACGCCGACATCAGCCGGCCGCAGGTGCTCCTGAAGCAGCTGCGGCAGTCCGCCGACCGGTGCGCGAGGCACTCCGGCCCGGTCCTCGCACACATAGGCACCGTGAACGCCGCCCGGGACATGGACGTCATCCGCCAGGCCCTCGGCGACAAGAAGCTGAACTACCTCGGGTTCTCCTACGGCACACGGCTCGGTGCCGTGTACGCGTCGCTGTTCCCGCACACGGTGGGCCGGATGGCCCTGGACGGCGTGGACACCCTGACTGAGCCGCTGTCCGAGCAGGGGGTGGCGGGCGCCGAGGGACAGCAGACGGCGCTGGACGACTTCCTGGACTGGTGCACGACGGACATCGCGTGCCCGTTCGGGCAGGACGCGCGGTCGGCCGGGCAGCAGGTCCTGCGGCTGGTGCGCTCGCTGGACGAGAACCCGGTGCCCACGGACTTCGGGGGCGCGTTCTCCGGGCAGGACCTGGTGGGCGCCATCGGGCAGGCCCTCTACAGCAAGGAGATGTGGCCGACCCTGGAGCGTGCGCTGGGCTCCCTGATCGAGGACGGCGACACGCGGCACGTGCTCGGCTTCTCCTCCGGTGGAGCCTTCGCCCCGCCCGTGCGGCAGGACGGCCGGGGCAAGGGCTCTGACGGCAAGCGGCGCGGCGGCGGGCTCGTGGACGCCCAGGACGTCCCCGCGGACAATCTGCCGGCCGCGCTGATGGCCATCAACTGCGCGGACGACCCCGACCGCCCCACCGCCGCACGGATCACCAAGGACCTGAAGGACCTGCAGGCGTCCTACGACCAGGCGTCCCCGGTCTTCGGCCGTTTCCGGCTCACCCAGCTGCTGATGTGCTACGGCCGCCCGAAGGGCACGGACTTCATCCGCGACCGGGTGAAGGACCTCCACTCGGCCAGGATGCTGCTGGTGGGCACGCGCGGCGACCCGGCCACGCCGTACCGCTGGACCGAGGAGACGGCCCGGCGGCTCGGCCCGGCGGCCGTGGTGCTCGACAACAAGGGCGACGGACACACCGGCTACTCGTCGTCCACGTGTGTGCACCGCACGATCGACGACTTCCTGCTCTACGGGTCCCTGCCGTCCAGCGGCAGCTCCTGCCCGGCCGACGGCAAGGCCTGGAGCTCCATCACGAACACCACCAACTGATGACAGGAATGGCGCAACCGGGTAGCAGGGCCGATTCCGGCACAACCTCCAGGACGTCCCCGACGTCACACCAGGCAGGCGCGCCTGGGCCCGCCGTACCCGTACCCGTACCCGACAGGGGGACACCCGTCATGCGCATCCGCGCCGCCATCGCCGTACCCGCCGTCTCCGCCGCTGCCGCGGCCCTGCTGCTGGCCGCGCCGCAGAGCCAGGCGGCCGAGGGGCACGCCGCGCCCGCCCGGTGCGCGGAGAAGGCGCTCACCGTGCGGGCGAAGGCCGACCCCCACGATCCGACGCTGGTCCGCGTCGGCGTGAGCAACCGGGGCAGCCACGCCTGCACCGTCGACCGTGTGCCCACGGTGACCTTCGGCGGCCTGGACGGGGCCGCACTGCCGGTGCCGCCGGTCGGCACCGGCACGTACCGGCTCGGGGCGGGCAAGACCGGCTACGCGGCCCTGCGCACCATCGCCGACCCGGCGGACCCGGAGGCGCGCCGGGCGGACTCGATCACGGTGGCCGCGTCGGCGTCCCAGTGGGGCCGCACCTTCACCGCCGCGCAGCTCGGCACCGGACGCGACGTGCGGGTGTGGGAGCCCGTGACGACCTGGTGGCGGCCGACGGCCGCGGCCGCGGACCGGGCGCTCGGCGTCAGCTGAGGTTCAGCTCCGGGGAGTAGATGTCCAGCCACTGGGCGAGGTCCAGGGCGCGCTCCAGGCCGCGCCGGGGCGCCTGGGTGCTGACGGGGGTGTCGCGTTCGGCGGCCTCCCGGACGCGCTCCCGGTCGACCAGGTCGAAGACGGGGTGGGAGGGCCGGGCCAGCAGTTCCGCCGCCTGCTCCTGGAGGGCACGCGCGTACCGCGGGTCCTGGGTGGACGGGTAGGGGCTCTTGACCCGTTCGTACACCGACCGCGGCAGGAGATCCGCGGTGGCCTCGCGGAGCAGGCTCTTCTCCCGGCCGTCGAAGGACTTCAGCGACCAGGGGGTGTTGTAGACGTACTCGACGAGCCGGTGGTCGCAGTACGGCACCCGGACCTCCAGGCCGACGGCCATGCTCATCCGGTCCTTGCGGTCGAGCAGGATCCGGACGAAGCGGGTCAGGTGCAGATGGCAGATCTGCCGCATCCGGAACTCAAGGTCGCTCTCGCCGTCGAGGCGTGGGATGCCGGCGACGGCGCTGCGGTAGCCGTCGGCGATGTACGTCTCCAGGTCCAGCGACTTGGCCAGGTCGGGGCGGAGCATCTCGGTGTCGTCCCCGAAGTGGCCGGCGAAGCCCACCAGCCAGGGGAAGGTTTCGGCACGACGGGCCTCCTCGTCGAAGAACTGGAGGTAGCCGCCGAAGACCTCGTCGGCGGACTCGCCGGACAGGGCGACGGTGGACTGGTCGCGGATGGCGCGGAAGAGCAGCAGGAGCGAGGCGTCCATGTCGCCCATGCCGACCGGCAGGTCGCGGGCGCGGATCACCCTCTCGCGCACGGCCGGGTCGGCGAGGGACTGGGCGTCGAGGACGATGTCCTGGTGGTCGGTGCGGGCGAGCCGGGCCACGTCGTGCACGAAGGGCGTGTCCGGGGTGCCGCGCAGTTCGTCGGCGACGAAGTTGTCGGTCTGGCCCACGAAGTCGACGGCGAAGCTGCGGACCTTCTCCCCGTGCTCGGCGAGCTGCCGGGCGGCGAGCGCGGTCATCGCCGAGGAGTCGAGGCCACCGGAGAGCAGGGTGCAGCGCGGGACGTCGGCGACCAGCTGGCGGCGCACGATGTCGTCGAGGAGCGAGCGCACGGTGGAGATCGTGGTGTCGCGGTCGTCGGTGTGCTGGCGGGTCTCCAGGCGCCAGTAGACGCGGGTGCGCAGGCCGTCGCGGTCGACGGTGACGACGGTGCCGGGTTCGACCTCGTGCATGCCGTCCCAGACGGCGTGTCCGGGGGTCTTGACCATGGTGAACATCTCGCGCAGGCCGTCCAGGGCGACGCGCGGGCGGGCGAGCGGGTTGGCGAGGATCGCCTTGGGCTCGGAGCCGAAGAGGACGCCGTCCGGGGTCCGGTGGTAGTAGAACGGCTTGATGCCCATGCGGTCGCGGATCATCACGAGCTGATCGCGGCGGCCGTCCCACACGGCGAAGGCGTACATGCCGTTCAGCCGCTCGGCGACGGCGTCGCCCCACTCCAGGTAGGCGTGCAGGACGACCTCGGTGTCGGAGTCGGTGGTGAACCGGTGGCCGCGGTCGGCGAGTTGGCGGCGCAGTTCGGTGAAGTTGTACGCCTCACCGGAGTAGACGAGGGCGACGGCGCCCTCGGGGGTGTCGACGGACATGGGCTGGCGGCCGCCGGGGAGGTCGATGATGGCGAGCCGGCGGTGCCCCAGTGCGACGGGGCCCTGGGCCCAGGTGCCACGGTCGTCCGGGCCGCGGCAGGCCATCGTCTCGGTCATCGCGTCCAGTGCGGTGGACTCGGTGGTGAGGTCGCGGTCGAAGGAGACCCATCCGGTGATGCCGCACATGCGCTACCTCCTGCCTCCGGCCCGCGGCCAACCCCCCGCTCACCTGCGTTTTCCGGGGTGGGCGGACGGCGGCCGCGGAACCAGTTGTATCGAGCACCTATATGACGAGCGTCCGTCAGGCAGGCGCGGCAGGCAAGGCGGGCGATTTCCGCTCCCCGGTCTTTTCGGACGCGCTTTGCCTGCGCGAGATCCGGGGAGCGCCGTGCGTCCGGGCCGGCGGCGGCAGGAACCGGCCACGGGTAAAAACTTCACCAACCGCCTCCTGCGTCACGGCCTCGGCGTCAGGAACGAGTCGAGTGCCGCGGTCAGCTCGGCCGGCTTCTCCACGGGCAGCTCATGGCCCGCGTCGAGGATGCGGACGACCGCGTCCGGGTACGCCTTGGCCATCCGCAGCATCTGGTGCACCGGCAGCTGGATGTCGTGGTAGCCGTGCACCATCAGGGTGGGCGTGCGGATCTCGCCGACGCGGTCGAGGACGTCGAAGGCCCGCATGGCGCCGTACAGCGTCATGACGACCTCGCGCGGGGTGCCGGCGGAGTCGCGGATGTACCTGCGGACCTCCTCGCGCGGGTGGCCGGGGGCGAAGGCCCGCTGGATGTTGGTGGCGACGAACATCTTGTACGGCACCAGGGTGGAGGCCGACATCAGCAGGCCCCGGCCGCGGTTGTAGGTCATCTTGCCGATGGAGTTGACCAGCACCATGCGCTCCACCCGCTCGGGGTGGGAGAGGGCGATGGTCTGCGAGATCATCCCGCCCATGGAGTGGCCGACCAGCACGAACCGCTCGACCTTCAGATGATCGAGGAGGGCGAGGACGTCCCTCGCCAGCTCCGCGATCGTCCGCACCCCGGCCCCGGTGCTCTCGCCGTGCCCGCGCAGGTCCAGCCGGATCACCCGCCGGCCGGCGGAGAAGTGCGCCAGCTGGTGGTCCCAGCGGTGCCGGTTCGCCGTCCAGCCGTGGACGAAGACCAGCGGCACGTCCTCGGCGTCGCGGGGGCCCTCGTCGTCGTACGTCAGGGCCGCTCCGTCGACTTCGAGCTGCGGCATGGGGCCTCCTGGGGTGCGTTCCGGTTACTGTCCGGTACGGTAACCGGCCCTACGGGCCTCCGTCACCGCCGTCGGCCCTTGAATTCTCACCGGTGTCCGCGGAGGAATTCGAGGATGTGCCCGAACACGTCGAGGGCGGCGCCCCGGCCGAGGAAGGTGTCCAGGTGGCCGTAGCCGGGGATCTCGGTGTAGGAGACGTCCAGCTGCGGCTGCCGACGGGCCAGCACCTCGTGGCAGAGCCGCTGCGAGTCCAGCCACAGCCCGTTCTCGCTGCCCGCGAGCAGCAGCACCGGGGTGTCGATGCGGTCCGCGGCGTCCAGCGCGTTGGGCGGCAGCGCCCGGTAGCGGTGGTCGGTGTCGTGCCAGCGCACCACACTGCGGGCCAGCTCGATCCGGCGCAGGTGGGGCAGGATCCACAGGGGTGCGGGGCCGAGGAGTTCGGCGAGCCGGTCGTGGGTGGCGCCGTCCAGGTTCTCGTGCACGAACAGCGAGGCGCCCGTGCCCCAGGCCGAGTTGTGCAGGATCTGGCAGGTCGGGTCCGGGCAGCTCGCCCTGCGGGAGGCCAGGGCGAACAGCGGGGTGTACTTCGACCACAGGCCGACCTTGCGGAAGTCGACCGGGATGTGGTCGATCCGGGTCTTCAGCAGCTCCCCCGCCACGGACATCCTGAGCGAGGTCCGGCCCGCCAGCTTCGGCGTCAGGAACACCCCCTGGGACACCACACCCGCCAGGCCCGGGACCAGCCCGGCCGCCAGGCTCATCGACAGGGTGAGCGAGCCGATGCAGTGGGCGACCACGGACAGCGGCCGCTCTCCGATGCGCTGACGGATGTGGGCGACTGCCTCGGGGATGTCGTGGAGCGCCACGTCGTCGTAGGTGTACCGGCGGCCGGTCTCGTTGTACGGCAGCCGGCAACTGCCCCGCCAGTCCAGCAGCCAGGGCTCGTAGCCCTCGTCGAGCAGGACGTCGACGAGGTTGCGGGTCTCGGGCAGCAGGAACATGTCGGCGGAGGCGGTGTGCCCGTGCAGGAGCAGAACGGCAGGGCGCGTCGGGTCGCCGGTGTCCACGCGGGTCAGGCCGAGGCGGACTCCGTCGCTCGCGCGGAACGGGATCTCCTCGATGCGTGCCGGGTCCAGGCGGTGGCGCAGGGGGCGCAGGGACGCGGTGGTGCGGACCCTGCGCAGCGCCGGGCGGGCCGTCCGGGAGGGAGTGGTCCTGAAGATCATCGGTGGTGCTCCGTGAGGGTGGGGGTGCGACGCAGGTCGAGCAGGTCCGCGGCGGCCCGGGTGAACGGGGCGAGAAGGCCGCGGCCCATCTCCAGCCCGAACCAGGCGAGCCAGGTCAGTTTCGCGGCGCGCTTCTCCTGGCCGGTCAGACGCGGGTCGACCCTGATGCCGTCGATCTGGTCGCGGACGTAGGAGTCGGCGGGCACGACGACCTCGCCCAGCAGGCTCGCGGACTCGCCCTCGCGGCCGATCTCCACGGTGAGCGCGCGGGTCTGCCGCCACAGGTCACGGCGGGCCCGGGCGTACTTGCGGCCCTCCAGCCACCACAGGCCGCCGTCCGCGTCGCGCAACGTCAGCCGGTAGCGCAGGAGCTGGTGCCTGAGGCCGTGCTGCTGCGGAATGCCCTCGTCGGGGCGGACCCAGACGTCGCCGCGCTCGACGGTCAGCGGATCGGGGTGGATCGCGGTGCAGGTGACCTCGCCGGTGACGTCCACGCGGCGCTCCTTGACCAGCTGGTACATGCTCGCGATGGACAGGGTCAGCGCCATCGAGCACGGGGTCTCCGCGGCGGCTCCGACCGGGCCCACCGTGCCCTCGGTCGTCTCGGCGAACCAGAGGTAGGGCTGGTCGTCCTTGTGCGGGAGCCGGGCCAGGCCGTCGTCGGCGAGCTTCTCGAAGGTCTTCAGCTGGGCCTGGGCGTCGTAGCGGGCGGCGGGCGCGAGGCCGAGCGCGGCGACCAGCGCGTCGGTGCGCTCGGCGCCCGCGGCGGGGCCCTTGAGGGTCGCCTCGCACAGCTTCAGCGCGGCGGGGCTCTGCAGCACCCGGGAGAGGAAGGCGAGTTCGGGTACCGGCCCGGCCTCCAGGCGGGCCAGGGTGTCGGTGCGCCACTCGTCCCAGTCCTGGACGCGTACGTGCATGCCGCCGAAGGCCATGTCCCGTACGACGTCGTCCAGGGTGTTGGGGACGCCGGTGAGGTTGTAGTCGAAGCCCCAGGCGTCGGGCTCGCAGATCGCGGCGACCGCGACCCGGCTGACCCAGTCCACCGGGGCGGCGTTGAGGTAGCGGAACGCCGGTACGGTACGGAAGCGGCCGAAGGCCGAGATCAGGCCGCTGCTGAGGTCCTGCGGGTTGTACGCGCCGGTCCGGGTGTGGCCGCCGATCCCGCCGGGGCGCAGTGCGGTGACGACGAGTCCGTGGTCGCGGGCGCGGCGCAGGGCCACCTCGGCGGCCCACTTGGACTGGTCGTAGCCGGCGATGAGCCGGTCCGCGTGGGCGAGGGGGTCGTCCTCGCCCATCGAGGTGATGCCGACCTCGTTGAACACCGCGATGGACGAGATGTGGTGCAGCGGCTTGGGGCGGCCGGTCGCGGCGAGTTCGGCGAGGGTGAGCGCGCCGAGGACGTTGCTGGTGCGCAGCGACTGGTAGCCGCGCAGGAAGTCCACGGCGGCCGCCACACCGACGATGCTGTCGAGTTCGTGCGCGAGGGTGTGCCACTGCTCGTCGGTGAGGCCCAGGCGGGGGCGGCGGATGTCACCGGGCAGCACGGTGATGCGGCGGCGCACCTCCGCGGACCACGGCAGCCGGTAGCTGCGCAGCTGTGCGCCGAGCCGTTCGGCCGCGGCCGTCTCGTCGGCCGCGCGGACCAGGCAGTACACATGGGCGTCGCTGTGCCGCAGCAGGTCGAGCAGCATGTGGCTGCCGAGGAAGCCGGTGGCGCCGGTCAGCAGAATGCGACGGGGCGGCAGCGGCTCGGGGACGTCCGTGAACGGCAGCCGGTCGGCGAGCGCGAGGTCGGCCAGGATCTGTTCGAGGTCCTCCTGCCGGGCCCGGGAGTGCGGGTCGCCGTCCCGGTACGCGCTGCTCGGCACGGCGGGCGGGGTGCGGGGCGACGTGACGGGGATGGTGCCGGGGGCAGGGACGGGGGTGGCCAGGGGTGTGCACGGCGCCTGGGCGGCCACGCCCGACGGGTCCGGGGCCATCTCGGCCGGGGACGTCCCGGCGGAGGGGACCGCCGGGGCGGCAAGCGGTGCCGGCACGGCGGAGGACGCCGGTGCGGGCGTGCCCCCGAGCAACGGCAGCCAGCGCCGGGCCAGGCTGACCGGCCGGGCGTCCGCGAAGACCTCGTCGAGACCGACCTCGATGCCCAGGTCGCCCTCCAGTTCGGCGATCAGCTCCACCGCGCCGACGGAGGTGCCGCCCGCGTCGAAGAAGTCGGCGTCGGGCGCCAGCCGGCCGGAGGGCAGGTGGCGGCCCGCCGCGGTGGCGATGGCCGCCGCGAGGCCGTCCAGGTCGGGTGCCGGGGCCGGGGCGGGCTCGGTCGCCGCGCCCGCGGCCCGCACCTTGGCCAGCAGGCCGGCCACGCCGAGTCCGCCGTCACCCCGTTCGATCGACTCGGCGATCGCCCGGCGGCCGGCGTACGCCGGATCCTCGTTCACGTCACGCATGAGAACCCTTCGGGTTGTGCTTGGTCGTGTTCCTCACTGCTGCTCCCAGGAGCGAAAGGCCCGCAGGTGGTCGGGCGTGGTGACGATGTCCAGCAGCTCGTCGTCCGGGTCGGCGCCGCCGAGCGCGGCCACCAGCCGGCGGGCGGGTGCGTTGCGCGGGGTGCGCTCCGCGGAGAGCCGGACCTTGGCACAGCCCAGTTCCCCGGCCCGGTCGGCGAGGTGGGCGAGCAGCCGTTCCTCGACGCCCCGGCCGAGGGCCCGGCAGCTCATCAGCCAGGCGAGGACGTCGAGTCGGTCGCCTTCGGCGCGGACCGCGAGCAGCGCGATCTGGCCGTAGTCGCCGAACCGGTCCCGGGCCGCCGCCGTCCACACCTCGCCCTGCTCGCGCCACCGGGCGAGGTCGCCGCCGTCGGCGGAACGGGCGCGCAGGGTGAACTGGTTGGTGCGGCGCACGAGCTGCTCGCCGCGCTCGACGTCCTGCTCGTCCAGCTCCCTGATGTCGACCTCGAGGTTCAGCCGGGCCAGGAACTCCTCGAAGCCGGCGCCCGCACGGGCGGCGTCGCGCTCCCGCTCATCGGTGTAGAACCGGGCCCGCAGGGCGTCCTCGGCGGTCGCCGCGGCGGGGACCAGGGGCCACAACCGGTCGATGAAGGGGGCGAGTTCGGCGGAGGGCGGACAGGTCACGGACAGCACCTGCGGCAGCGCGGCGCGCATCTTGGCGATCTCGGCCGGGTTGTCGTCCAGGAACAGGAAGCTGTCCAGGCCGAGGTTGAGGGTGCGGGCGGCCTCGTCGAGCCGGACCGGCTTGGGCCCCCAGGCCGCGGACAGCACGCTGAAGTGCTCGGCCTTGAGCAGGCTGTCGGGGCGGTCCAGGACGGCGCGGACCGTGGCCTCGTCGTTGTTGCTGACCAGCACGAGCAGGGCGCCCGCGTCCCGCCACCGGAGCAGCCTGCGGGCCAGCAGGGCGCGCGGACCGGTGAGGTCCACCGCCTGCGGGCCGCTCTCGCCCGCCACTCCGCCCCACAGGGTCTCGTCGCCGTCGACGGCGATCACCTTGGGTGCGGGGCGCCGCACGGCACGGACGGTCTCGGCCAGGCGCAGCGCGACCGCCGCCTGGAAGGCCGGGGTGAAGGGCAGGTGGGCGAGGCGCTCGGTGCGCTCGTCGAAGGGGTCCTCGACGAGGTGGTGCCGGGTCCACTCGTCTGGGCCGAGCACCGCGATGCCGGGCAGTTCGGCGAGGTCGGCGGCGATCCGGCGCTCCCAGTCCAGGAAGCGTTCCTCGGCCCGGGCGGTGGGCAGGACGCCGACGACCAGCGGCCTGCGGGTGCGCTCGGCGAGGGACTTCAGAGCGGCCGGGTAGGCGGTGCGCAGTTCGGCGAGGACGGCGTCGTCCACCGGCCCGAAGCGCTCCAGGTCGGCTGCCCGCAGCAGGACGACGCCCACCGTGGTGTCCGGAGCCGCGAGGACGCCGGACGGATCCTGCACGGCGGCGAGGACCTGGTGGTACGGCGCCTCGGTGACGCTCGCCCGGTCCTCCTCCAGGGCGGCCTCGCACATCAGGGGCAGGTTGCCGAGCGCGAAGGTGGCGGCAAGGGCGAGACGCGGTGCCCCGGCCGCGGTCTGCTGCGGCGCCGGTGCGTTCTCCCGTACGGTCCCGGTCGCGTCCTCGGCGGTCTCCGCGAGCAACCGCAGGAACTCCTCGCCGAGTTCGGTGGTGGTGTCCGCGTCCAGGATGTCGAGGTTGTGGTCGAGGCGGACGGTGCCCGCGTCCGGCGTCATGGTGATCATCAGGTCGAGGTCGGTGTGGCCGACCCCGGCGGGCAGCACCGTGAGGTTCTCCAACCGGCCCGAGAAACGGACGTAGTTGAAGTACACCTCGACCAGGGGCGCGTTGGGACGGTGCAGGCCCTGGCGGGCGAGGGTGGCGAGGACGTCGGAGAACATGGCGCCCTTGGCCAGGATCTGCTGCAGCCGGCCGTCGGTGCGGACCAGCACGTCGGCGACCCGTTCGCCCGCCGCCGCCTGGGCGGGGAAGGGCACGGGGACGCCGAAGAAGCCCACCGCGCCGTAGGCGTCGGCGTGGATGCGGGTGTCCACCGGCACGGCGAGCACGAACCGCTCCCTCTCCCGCTTCCTGGCCAGCAGCACGGTGAGGGTGCCGAGGCAGAAGGCGGCGGGGGTGACGGCCAGGCTGCTCGCCGCCGCCGCGACGCGTCCCACGAGCCCGTCGGGGACGGTCACGGTGACGCTCCCGGCCCGGTAGGAGCGGGTCTCGGGACGGGGCCGGGCGAGGGTCAGGTCGAGCCGTTCACTGCCCTGGAAGGCCGCGCGCCAGTCGTCACCGGGGGTGTCGCCGCCGCCTTGCTGGGCCTCGATCAGCAGATCTATGTCCCGGTTGGTGACGGTGCCGTCCAGCGGGGTGCCGGACAGCTCGGCGTCGATCTCCGCCGCCACCAGGAGCAGGGACTGCAGGTCGCTCACCGCATGGTGGGCACCGAAGACCAGGATCTGGCCCGCTGGGCCGCCGTCGACGAGTTCGAAGCGCCACAGCGGCGGGACGGCGAGGTCGAACGGCGCTTCGAGGAGCCGGCGCAGTCGCTCGGCGGCGGTCTCGGTCGTGCCGTCGGCCCCGCCGTCGGTCCACCGCAGCAGCGGCGCGGGCAGCGCCCGGTCCACGCGCAGCTGCCGTCCGCCCTCGGTGCCGGTGACGACGGCGGTGCGCAGGGCCGCGTGCCGGGCGGCGAGCCGTGCCAGGATGCCGGTGAGGGTGTCCCGGGTGACCGGGGTGGTCAGCCGCACGGCCAGGCCGACGCCGTGGGCCGCGTCGGGCATGTCCGGCTGGGCGCTGCGCAGGAGGCGTACGACGTCCCGGGTCGCGGGCCGCAGTTCGGTCTCGGGCACGTCCTCGGCGGGTGCGCTCTCGGCCCGCTCGGCCGGTGCGGCGCGCTCGGGCAGGGCCTCGCCGAGGGCGCGGGCGAGGCCGCGGATGTCGGCCGCGGAGAACACGTCGGCGGCCGGGAGTTCGACGCCCAGCTCACGGGCGAAGGCGTTGCGCAGCCGGACCAGCATGAGCGAGTCCAGGCCGAGTTCCTTCAGGGCCGTGGTGGCGAACACGTCCACCGCACCGCCGGAGACCTCGCCGACGCGCGCCCGCACATAGGTTTCGAGCCATTCGGAGCGCTCCTGGTCGGTGGCGGCCGCGAACACCTTCTTCACGAGGTCGTCGCTCTGAGCGCCGCCGGCCGGGACGCTCATCAGGTCGGCCAGGAGGGGGCGGCTGCGGGCGGCGTCCGGGTCCAGGGCGAGCAGGTCCCAGTCGAGGGCGACCGGGGCGAGCTGGCGGCGGTCGGTGCTCAGCACCCGTTCGAACAGCTCGCCGCCGTCCTGCGGGGAGAAGGCGACCAGGCCCGAACGGCTGGTCTCGGCGGCCCGGGTGCCGGACTCGGCGACCATGCCGACGCCGGCCCAGGCGCCCCAGTCCAGGCTCAGTGCCCGTCGGCCGGTCCGGGAGAGGTGGTGTGCCCAGGCGTCGAGGAAGGCGTTCGCCGCCGAGTACGGGCTCTGTCCCGCCGAGCCGAGCAGACCGGCCGCCGAGGCGAACAGGACCAGGTCCCTGGCTTCCGGGACCAGTTCGGTGAGCAGGGCGGTGCCGAGCACCTTCGGCGCGAGGACGCGCCGGACGCGCTCGTCGGTGAGGTTGGCCAGGATGGCGTCGTCCAGGACACCGGCGGCGTGGACGACGGTGGCGACGGGGCCGGCCTCACCGCGCAGTGCGTCCAGGGCCGCGGCGAGTCCCTGGCGGTCGGCGACGTCGGCGCGGGGCAGGTGCACGGTGACCCCGCGCTGTTCGAGGCCCTGGATCCAGGCGGTGGCGGCCGCGTCGGGCGTGCCGCGGCCGAGCAGGGCGAGCCGCCGGGCGCCCCGGCGGACCAGCCGGTCCGCGACGACCCTGCCGAGGCCGCCGAGGCCGCCCGTGATCAGGTGCACGCCGTCCGGCAGTTCGTGCGCGCCGTCGTCGGGGCGGGTGCGGGCCAGGCGTGGGACGAGGCGGTCCGTGCCGCGCAGGGCGACGAGGCGTTCGTCGTCGGCGTGCCACAGCTGCGTCCACAGCGACTCGGTGCCGCCGTCGGCGGGCAGGTCGATCAGGGTGGTGGCGAGTTCCGGGTGCTCCTGGGCCACGGCGAGCCCGAAGCCCCAGGCGAGGGCCTGCTGGGGATGGGTCACCGCGGTGCTGTCGCCGGCGGCCTGGCTGCCGCGTGCGACGACGAACAGGCGCGTGGCCCGGCCCTGCGGCCGCTCGCGCTCGGCGAGGGCCCGGACCAGGTGCAGGGTGGTCAGGCAGCAGAGCCGTGCCGCCTCCCCCGCGCTGTGGTCGTCGCGGACCGGCGGGGCGTCGAGCGCGGACAGCTGGACCACCCGGGCGGGCGGCGCGTCCGCGAACGCGTCGTCGAGGAGCCGGGCCAGCTGGGCCGGGTCGGCCGGATCGAGGACGTAGCGGCCGGGGCCCTCGGTGCCGTACGCGGTGCCGCGGCGGGCGACGACATGGGGCGCCGAGTCACCGAGGCGGCCGGCGAGTTCCTCGGCGACGCCCGTCTCGTCGGCGAGGATCAGCCAGCTGCCCTCGGCGGGCTGCTCCTGCGCCGCCGGGCGGGGCTGCCAGCGGGTCTCGAAGAGGGCGCCGTCCAGCGGGGAGAGCGCGGCGAGCCGGAACTCGTCGGCCGCGAGGACGAGTCTGCCGTTCTCGTCCCACAGACGCAGGTCGAGGAGGGCGGTGTCGCCGTCCACCGAGCGCAGGTCGCAGCTCACCCAGGCCGGCTGGGTACGCAGACCGGTGAACCGTACGTGTCCGGCGCCGGCCGGCACGAAGGCCCTGCCGCCCGGTGCGTCGGCGGGCAGCGCGGCCGAGTGGAAGGAGGCGTCGAGCGTGGCGGGGTGCAGGAGGTGACCGGCGGCGGGCCGGGCGGCCAGGCGGGCCACCGCGTTCGTGCCGCCGTCCCGGTGGCCCTCCTGAAGGCCCCGGAAGACGGGGCCGTAGTCGATGCCGAGGGCGGCGAGGCCGGCGTAGACGGCGGGCAGGTCGACCGGCTCGGTGCAGCGCTCGCGCAGCGCGGCGAGCGCCGGCCCGGCGTCCGGGCCGGGCCGAGGCGTGGTGGCGATGCGCCCGGTCACGTGCTGGTGCCACTGGCGCTCACCGGTCGGTGCGGACGCGACGGTGAAGTCGCGGAAGCCGTCCTCGGCGGGCCGCAGCACCAGCTGCAGCCGTACGGGCCGGCCGGCGTCCAGGCGCAGGGGCTGGACGAACCGGACGTCGGCCAGGTGCACCTCGTCGCCGTCCGCGAGGGTGGCGGCGGCCTCCAGTGCCATGTCGAGGAAGGCGGCGCCCGGCAGCCAGACCTCACCGGTGACCCGGTGGTCGGTCAGGTAGGCGAAGCGGCCGTCGTTCAGGTCGATCTCGCTCTGGAAGAGGTCCCGGCCGGGTTCGTCGCTGGCCTGGACGTGGGTGCCGAGCAGCGGTGAGCCGGCGGTGGGGCCGGTTCGGACGGGGGCGAGCCAGTGGCGTTCGCGGGCGAAGGCGTAGGTGGGCAGGCCGGCGCGGCGGCCGTGCGGGAAGAGCGCCGTCCAGTCGGGCGTGTGCCCGGCCGTGTACAGCTCTCCCAGCCTGCCGAGGAGGACGTCCCCGCCGTCCCGGCCGCGGTGCAGTGAGCCGATCGCGGCCGCGGGGACCGCGGCTTCGGCCGCGACCGCCTCGATCGCCGAGGTGAGCGAGGGGTGCGGGCTGAGTTCCACGAAATGGCGGTAGCCGTCGTCCAGCATCCGGCGGATCGTCTGCGCGAACCGGACCGGCTGCCGGAGGTTCGCGAACCAGTAGGCGGCGTCCAGGCTCTCCCCGGCAACGGGCTCGGCCTGCACGGACGAGTAGAGCGGGGTCTCGGTGCGGGTGCCGCGGATGCCGGAGAAACGGTCGAGGAGTTCGGCGCGCAGGGGTTCCATGAGCGGGGTGTGCGAGGCGAACGGCGTCGACAGGACGCGGGCGGGGACGCCGCGCTCCTCCAGGTGCCGGCGCAGTGCGCCGAGCGCCTCCGACTCGCCGGAGACGGCGGTGGCAGCGGGGCCGTTGACGGCTCCGACGAAGAGCCGGCCGGCGTAGGGGGCGAGGAGGTCCTCGACGTCCGCGGGCGGCAGTTCCACGGCGAGCATGCCGCCGTGCCCGACGTGCGGGACCACTGCCGCGGCCCGCGCGGTGACGGCGGTCACGGCCTCGTCCAGGGTGAGGGCTCCCGCGCTGTAGGCGGCGGCCATCTCGCCGAGGCTGTGGCCGACGACCGCGTCCGGGGTCACGCCCAGCTCCCGCCAGGCGGCGGCCAGGGCCGCGTTGACGGCGAAGAGCACCGGCTGGAGGTATTCGGTGCGGTCGAGCGGGGAGAACTCCTCGGGTGCGCGCAGCACGTTGAGCACCGACCAGCCGGCGTGCCGTTCGACGGCCTCGTCGATCCGGGTCAGCTCCGTGCGGAAGGCCTCGCTCCGGGACAGCAGTCCCAGGCCCATGCCGGTCCACTGGCCGCCGTGCCCGGCGAACACGAAGGCCACCTTGCCGCTCCGGCCCTCGCGGGGCGTGGGCAGCGGCTTGCGTCCGCTGCCCACCGCCTTGAGGGAGGACAGCAGTTCGTCCCGGTCTCCCGCGACGACCGCGGTGCGCCACTCGAAGTGGCTGCGGTGCCGGGCCAGGGTGTGGGCGACGCCGGGGAGTGCGGTGTCGGCGGTGACGTGCCGGGCGAGCCGGGCCGCCTGCCCGCGCAGTCCGGCCTCACTGCGGCCGGAGAGCACGAACAGCCGCTTTTCGTCGGGCAGTTCGTCCTCCACCGCCCGCGCCCGGGCCGGGGCCTCCTCCACGACGACATGGGCGTTGGTGCCGCTGATGCCGAAGGCGCTGACCCCGGCGCGCCGTACCCGCCCTGCCGTCACCGGCCAGGCGACCGGCTCCTGGAGCAGTTGCAGCCCGCTGCCCTCCCACTCGACGTGGCGGCTCGGTGTGCCGGCGTGCAGGGTGCGCGGCAGGGTCTGGTGGCGCAGCGACTGCACGACCTTGATCAGTCCGGCGACGCCCGAGGCGGCCTGCACATGACCGATGTTGGACTTCAGCGAGCCCAGGTACAGCGGCCGGTCCTCGGGACGGGAGCCCGCGAAGACCTCGGCCAGGGCGCCCGCCTCGATCGGGTCGCCGAGGGAGGTCCCGGTGCCGTGCGCCTCGATGTGGTCGATGTCGGCGGGCGCGAGCCCGGACAGCTCCAGCGCGCGGCGGATCACGTCCTCCTGGGCCGGGCCGTTGGGCGCGGACAGGCCCTGGCTGCGGCCGTCCTGGTTGACGGCGGTGCCGCGCAGCACGGCCAGCACCTCGTCGCCGTCCCGCTCCGCGTCGCCGAGCCGCTTGAGGACGAGCATGCCCGCGCCCTCGGCCCAGATCGCGCCGTCGGCGTCGTCGGAGAAGGAGCGGCAGCGTCCGGTCGGCGACAGGCCGCGCAGGCGGCTGAACTCCACGAAGGTCTGCGGGGTCACCATCAGGGTCACCCCGCCGGCCAGGGCGAGGTCGCACTCGCCCAGGCGCAGCGCCTGGGCGGCCAGATGGGTGGCGACCAGGGAGGACGAGCAGGCCGTGTCCACGGTCAGCGCCGGACCCTGCAGGCCGAGCGCGTACGCCAGGCGTCCGGAGGCGACGCTGAGCGCCGAGCCGGTGCCGACGTAGCCGTCGAGCTGGTCCAGGCGGGAGCCCGCCAGATAGTCGCTGCCGAACATGCCGACGTAGACGCCGGTGGTGCTGCCCGCCAGGCGTGCGGGCACGATACCGGCCCGTTCCAGCGCCTCCCAGGACGTCTCCAGGAGCAGCCGCTGCTGCGGGTCCATGGCGGCGGCCTCCTTCGGGGTGATGCCGAAGAAACCCGCGTCGAAGGACTCGATGTCGTCCAGGAAGCCGCCCTCGCGGGCGTACGTCTTGCCGAGGGCGTCCGGGTCGGGGTCGTACAGCGCGTCCACGTCCCAGCGGTCGGCGGGGAACGGGCCGACGGCGTCCCGGCCGTCGGCGACCAGCTGCCACAGGCCGTCCGGGTCGCTCACCTGGCCGGGCAGCCTGCAGGCCATGGCCACGATGGCGATCGGCTCGTCGGTGGCGGCCTTGTGGACTCGCTGCGGCTCGGCCGGGGCGGGGCGCGCGGTGCGGCCGAGGGCGTGGCCGAGGAGGTACTCGGCGAGGCGGTCCGCGGTGGGGTGGTCGAAGAGGAGGGTGGCGGGCAGGCGGGTGCCGAGCCGGGCGCCGATGCGGTTGCGCAGTTCGACGGCGGTGACGGAGTCCATGCCGAGGTCGCGCAGTGGCTGGTCGGGGCGTACGGACTCGGCCGAGCGCAGCCCGAGGGCGCGCGAGGCCTCCTCGCGGACGAGGGCCAGGACACGCTCGGCCCGCTCGGCCTCGGGCAGCCGGGCGAGCCGGTCGGCCAGCGCCTCGCCGGTGTGCACGCCGGCGTGCGGTGCGGGCAGCAGCGAGCGCCACAGGGCGGTGCCGACGGCGTCGGACTCGCGCAGGCGGGGCAGGTCGAGGGCCCAGGCGACCAGATGCGGGGCGCCGTGCCGCACGGTCAGCTCCACGAGGTCGCGGCCCTGGTCCGGGGTGAGGGCGCGGTGGCCGAGCCGGGCCATGCGGTCCAGGTCGGCGTGGGCGGCGGCGAGACCTTCGCCGGCCCAGGCGCCGAAGGAGACGGAGCAGCCGGGCAGGCCCAGGGCCCGCCGGTGATGGGCGAGCTGGTCGAGGAAGACGTTGGCGGCGGCGTAGTTGCCCTGGCCCGCGTTGCCGACCACACCGGCGGCCGACGACACGAGCAGGAACAGGGTCAACGGAGCGTGCGCGGTGAGCCGGTGCAGATGGGCGGCCCCGTCGGCCTTGGGCCGCAGCACCCGCGCCAGCCGCTCGGGCGTCAGCTCGGCGACCACCCCGTCGTCGAGGATCCCGGCGCAGTGGACGACACCCCGCAGGGGCAGCACCTCGCCCACGCGGGCTAGGACGGCGGCGACGGCGGCCGGGTCGGTCACGTCGCAGGCGACGACCTCGGTCCCGGTGCCGAGCGCGGTGAGTTCGGCGACGGTCTCGGCCGCGCGGGGGTCGTCGGCACCCTTGCGGGCCGTCAGCACGAGCCGGGGGACGCCTCGTCGGGCGAGGACGCGCGCAATGTGCCGGCCGACGGCTCCGAGACCGCCGGTGATCAGGACGGTTCCGTCGGTGGGGACGTGCCCGGACCTGCGCTGCTCGTCCCGGTTCTCCGCCTCCGGTTCGCGCGGGGCGTTCGCGGGACGGGCGCGCACCAGCCGGGGGGCGAGCAACTGCCCTTCGCGGAGGGCGATTTCGGGCTCGTCCCCCAGGCCCGCGGCTGCTCGGAGCGCCGGCACGGGGTCGCCGTCGTCGAGGTCCAGCAGCATGAGTCCGAGATCCGGGTGTTCGGCACGGGCGCTGCGCACGAGGCCCCACAGCACCGACTGCGCGTACCCCCGCACCGGGTCGCCGTCGGCGGCCGCGACCGCGCCGCGCGTCACCCAGACGGTCCGGGCGGGCGTCTGCTCCGCGGGGAGGGCGATGAGAGCCTGCAGCTCGGCGAGGGCGGTGGCCGCCAGATCGTGGGCCACGGCCTCCGGTTGCGCATCCGGTGCCGTGCGGGGCCAGAAGCGTACGACGACGCCGGCGTCCTGCTCACCGCCGTCCAGGGCGTGCAGGGCGGCCGCGGTCTGCGGGTCGGCCGGGTCGCCGGTGACGGTCCAGGCGAGGTCCGGTGCGGCGGTGGCCGCCTCCTCGGTCACGGCCGTCCACGCCACCTCGTACAGGTGCCGCGCGTTCTCCGAGCCGGCGTCGAGGTCGGCCGGGTCGGCGGCACGCAGCCGTACCGCCTCCAGGCGGCCGGCGGGCAGGCCGTCGGCGTCCCACAGGGTGACGTCCAGGGTGAGGTCCGTGGCCGAGCCGCCGGTGCGCCGCACATGCGCGGTCAGGTCGCCCGTGCCGCTCCAGGGCAGGACGCAGCGGCCCACGGCGACGGGGAGCAGGGCGCGTCCGTCGGCCGTGCCGAGGGCGGCGGTCACATGGAGCGCGGCGTCCAGCAGGGCCGGGTGCACCGGGTACGGGTCCGCGACGTCACGGGCGGTGGCCGGCAGGGACAGGCGGGCGAGGAGTTCTCCGTCGCCGGTCGTGACGGCCGACCGTACGCCCTGGAAGGCGGGACCGTAGCCGAGGCCGAGAGCGGCGAGACGGTCGTACGTCTGTCCGCTCCAGGCCTCTTCGGCGGTGTCGGGCCACTGCGGGGGGCCGCCCGCGGTGGGCGGGGACGGCTCGGCTGCCGAGGCGGTCGCGTGCAGGGTCCAGCCGACGGCGTGCGGGCCGCGCGGGCGACTGTGGACCGTGATCTCGGGGGCGGGGCCGCAGGTGACGACCTCGACGGAGACCTCGACCGTGCCGGAGTCGGGCAGGACGAGGGGGCTGAGCAGGAGAAGGTCGGTGAGGTCGGCCGGGCGCTCCGGGCGGGCCGCGGCGAGTGCGGCGCGGCACAGCTCCGTGACCGTGGTGCCGGAGACCACGGTGCGGCCGAACACGGTGTGGTCGGGCAGCCAGTCGGCGGTGGCCCGGGACCACTCGTTGCGGAAGGTCCAGCGGGTCTCGTCGGCGGACTGGAGCTGGATGCCGAGCAACGGGTGCGCGGCGCGGTCGAAGAGGGCGGGGCCGCCGGCGGTGGTCTCCGGCTCGGTCCAGTGGCGCTGCGGGTCCCAGGCGTAGGTCGGCAGGTCGGCGGGGCCGGCGGCGGGGACCAGCCGGCGCCAGTCGATCCGCCGTCCGCGGACGTGGAGTTCGGCGGCGGCCCTCGCCAGACCGGCGGGACCGTGCTCGTCCCGGCGCAGCGAGCCGACGGCGGTGAGGTCGTGGCCCGTGTCCTCGCCGATGGTGCGCAGCGCGGTGAGCAGGGCCGGGTGGGGGCTCAGCTCCACGAAGTGGCGGTAGCCGTCGGCGAGCATGCGCTCGACGGCGGGGGCGAAGCGGACGGTGTCGCGGAGGTTGGTGTACCAGTAGTCCGCCGCCAGTTCCTCGGTGACCGGTTCGGCGGTGACCGTGGAGTACCAGGCGATGTCCGTCGGATACGTGGTGACGCCGTCGAGTTCGTCGAGGATCAGGTCGCGGACCGGTTCGACCCGGTCGCTGTGGGAGGCGTAGTCGACGTCGAGACGGCGGACGAACACCTGGCGCGCTTCCAGGTCGGCGAGCAGGGCCGCGAGCGGTTCGACGGCGCCTGCGACGACGGTCGCCCGGTCGCTGTTGACGGCGGCGACGGCGACGGCGCCGTCGAGGCCGTCCAGCGCCGCCCGCACCTCGGTGTGGGGCAGCGCGATCAGGGCCATGGTGCCGGTGCCGGACAGGCCGGTCAGGGCCTGGCTGCGCAGGGCGACCACGGCGGCCGCGTCGTTGAGGCTCAGCGCGCCGGCCACACAGGCCGCGGCGACCTCGCCCTGGCTGTGCCCGATCACGGCGTCCGGGCGGACGCCCCGGGCCCGCCACACGGCGGCCAGCGACACCATCACGGCGAACAGCGCGGGCTGGACGACGTCGACCCGGTCCAGGGACGGGGCGCCCGCGTCCCCGCGCAGCACGGCCGCCACGGACCACTCGGTGAACGGGCGCAGCGCGGCGTCGCAGCGGTCGAGTTCGTCGGCGAAGACCGGGTCCCCGTCGAGCAGGTCACGGGCCATCCCGGCCCATTGGCTGCCCTGGCCGGGGAAGACGAACGCCAGCTTTCCGGCGGGGGCGTGCTGCTCGGGTCCCGCGGTCAGGTCCGGCTCGGGACGCCCGTCGGCGAGAGCCCGCAGGGCGTCGAGGAGACGGGCGTGGTCGGGCGCCTGGACCACGGCCCGGTGGTCGAAGTGGGTGCGGCGGTGGGCGAGGGTCGCGGCGACCGCGGGCAGCGGCAGCTCCGGGCACGTTTCGAGGGCGTCGAGCAGCCGGGCGGCCTGGCCCCGGAGGGAGGCGGGGCTGCGGGCGGAGAGGGGGAAGAGAGCGGGGGTGGGCACCCGTCCCGGCCCTTCGGGGGCGGGCTGCTCTTCAGGGACGGACTGCCCGGAGGCAGGCCGCTCTTCGGAAGCGAACTGCTCTTCAGGGGCGGGCTGCTCTTCGGAAGCGGACTGCCCTTCAGAGACGGACCGCTCTTCGGAGGCGGGCGACTCTTCAAGGGCGAACTGCCCTTCGGAGACGGACTGCCCTTCGGAGGCGCACCGCTCTTCGAGGGCGGGCTGCTCTTCAGGGGCGGCGACCGGTGGTTGTGGTCCCGGCTCGGACCCGGATCCGGCCGGTGCCTCCTCCAGGACCACGTGGGCGTTGGTCCCGCTGATCCCGAACGCGCTGACCCCGGCCCGGCGCACCCGGCCCCCGTCGCGCGGCCAGGCCTGTCCGGCGCTGTGCACGTACAGGCCGCTGTCGGTCCAGTCGATGTGGTCGGTGAGGCGCTCGGCGTGCAGGGACGCCGGTACGCGCTCGTGGCCGAGGGCGAGGACGGTCGTGATGACGCCGGCGATGCCCGCGGCCGCCTGGGTGTGGCCGATGCGGGACTTCACGGAGGCGATGCCGAGCGGCCGGTCGGCGGGCCGGCCGGGCCCGAACACATTGGCCAGTGCCCGCAGTTCGATGGGGTCGCCGAGCGGGGTGCCGGTGCCGTGGGCCTCGACGTGGTCCAGGTCGTGCGGGGCGAGTCCGGACGCGTCCAGGGCGGCGCGCAGCACCCGCTCCTGAGCCGGGCCGTTGGGGGCGCTCAGGCCCTGGCTGCGGCCGTCCTGGTTGATCGCCGAACCCTTGACGACGGCCAGGATCCGGTCGCCGTCCCGGCGTGCGTCCGTGAGCCGCTTGAGCAGGACGAGACCACAGCCCTCGGCCCACACGACGCCGTCCGCGTCGGTGGAGAAGGGGCTGCACCGCCCGGACGGGGACAGCCCGCGCAGCCTGCTGAACTCGACGTGCCCGCGCGGGGTGACCAGCAGCGTGGCCCCGCCGGCCAGGGCGAGATCGCACTCCCCGCCGGCCAGGGCACGCGCCGCCAGGTGCAGGGCGACCAGTGACGACGAGCAGGCGGTGTCGACGGTCACCGCGGGGCCCTGCAGGCCGAGGGTGTAGGCGATGCGCCCGGAGGCCACACTGGCCGCCGAGCCGGTGCCGACGTGTCCGTCGAGCTGGGCGAGCGAGGCGGCGGCCAGGTAGCCGCTGTCGTACAGGCCGAGGTAGACGCCGGTGGAGCTGCTGTTCAGGGACTCCGGGAGGATCCCGGCGCGTTCGAGGGTCTCCCAGGTGGTCTGCAGGAGCAGCCGCTGCTGGGGGTCCATGGCGGCGGCCTCGCGCGGGGAGATGCCGAAGAAGGCTGCGTCGAAGCGGTCGATACCGCCGTCGAGGAAGCCGCCGCGCAGGGTGTACGCGGTGCCGGTGGCCTCGGGGTCGGGGTCGTACAGACCGTTGGTGTCCCAACGGCCCGCCGGGACCTCGCGGATGACGTCCTCGTCGGCGCTCAGCAGCCGCCACAGGCCTTCGGGGTCGTCGGCTCCGCCGGGGAAGCGGCAGGCCATGGAGATGATCGCCACGTCGTCGCCGGGGCCGGCCCGGTCCGCGGCGGGAGTCGGCGCCGGCACCTGGGCGGGCGGCTGCGCGAAGACGGCGTCCGCGGCCGCGGCGATGGTGGGGTGGTTGAAGACGAGCGACGGCTCCAGGGGGCGGCCGGTGAGCGCGGCCAGTTCGGCGGCCAGCGTCACCAACCGGCGTGACCCGAGGCCGAATTCGGCCAGCGGCCGGTCCGGGTCGATGTGTGACTGATCGGTCCCGGCCGCTTCGGCGACCGCCGATGCCAGCCAGGCCCTCACACCCTCGGAGGTCGTCAGGGACGGCTCGGGGGCGTGCTGGGGGGACTCGTTCGCAGGCATCTGGGCAGGTGTCCTCGTGAACTCGGGCTCAGGCTTGATTCCGCACCGGGCGACGGAGGCGCGGCACGGCAGAGGGAAGGGGGTGCGGCCGGTATCGGGACCGCAGGGGCGGGGCGCCGGGCCGCCGGCGCCGCCAGGGCACCGGCGCCCGGGGTCACCCCTCGACGGCGGCGGTCGGCACCAGGGACAGGGTGCTGCCGAGGTACGCGGTCCGGGTGGCGCGGCGCTGGATCTTCCCGCTGGAGGTCTTGGGGATGGTGCCGGGCAGGACGAGGACGACGTCGGCCACGGACAGGCCGTGCGCTTCGCCGACGGCGCTGCGGATCAGGTCGGTGATCTTCTCGGACTCACCGGCCCTGTCGGGGGTGACCTCGGCGACGAGGACGGGCTGTTCGCCCTCCGCCGCGGAGTCCACGGCGAAGGCCGCCGTGCAGCCGGGGCGCAGGGCCGGGTGGGACAGTTCGGCGGTCAGCTCCAGGTCCTGCGGGTAGTGGTTGCGGCCGTCGATGACGATGAGGTCCTTCAGCCGGCCGGTGACGAACAGTTCACCGTCCCGCAGGAAACCGAGGTCGCCGGTGCGCAGGAACCGGCCCTCGCGGCCGGGGAGCCGGGCACGGAACGTCTCACGGGTGGCGAGGGTGTTGCGCCAGTAGCCCTTGGCGACGCTCGCCCCGCCCACCCAGATCTCGCCGACTTCTCCCTCGGGCAGCTCCTGCTGCCGCTCGGGGTGGACGATCGCCACGATCACGCCTTCGCCGGGCCGGCCGCAGCCCACGGCGGCCGCGTCGGCCTCGCCCGCGTTCGGTGCCCCGTCGGCGGCGGCGAGCAGCGTGGGCGGGGCGTCCACGGCGCCGCCGGTGACCATCAAGGTGGTCTCGGCCAGGCCGTAGCAGGGGTAGAGCGCCTCGCGGCGGAATCCGGCGCGGGCGAACGTGTCGGCGAAGCGACGCAGTGTGGCCGCGCGCACCGGCTCGGCACCGTTGAAGGCGACCTTCCACGCGCTGAGGTCCAGGCTGTCGAGGAGGTCCGGGCCGGCGTGCTTCAGGCACAGCTCGTAGGCGAAGTTGGGGCCGCCGCTGGTGTGCGGGCGGTAGCGGCTGACCGCGGTGAGCCAGCGGTCCGGCTGCTGGAGGAAGTGCAGGGGCGAGAACAGGGTGGCGGTGGCGCCGAGGTACACCGTGTTCAGGACCGGGCCGATGAGCCCCATGTCGTGGTAGACGGGCAGCCAGCTGACGAACATCTCGTGGTCGTGCGCGGCGATCGCCTCGGGCGTGTGGCCCATGCGCTCGGTGATGACCCGCTCGTTGTCGAGCAGGTTGCCGTGGGTGACCACGACACCGCGCGGGGCGGAGGTCGAACCGGAGGTGTACTGGAGGAACGCGACGGTGTCCGCGGTGAGTTCGGGCTCGCGCCAGGCGGCGGCCGCGTCGTCGGGTATGTCCTCGGTGGCGGCGCGGGCGATCCCGTCGAGTTCGGGCAGATGCCCGGCCATGCCGTCGAGCGCGGCCATGACGTCGCGGCCGCCCAGGATGACCTTGGCGTCGGCGTCGGCCATCAGGCGCTTCATCCGGGTCAGCGCGCGGTGGTTCTGCGAGCGGCCCTGCGGGGGCACGCCCGGTACGGCGATCACACCGGCCGAGAGGCAGCCCAGATAGGCGCAGATGAACTCCGGGCCGGGCGGGTACAGCAGCATCGCGCGCGAGCCGGCCAGGCCGCGCTCCTGCAGCCAGGCGGCGACGGCCCGGGAGCGAGTGGCCAGCCGGTCGTAGGTGAGTTCCTGGATCTCCCCGTCGCAGTCACCGGTCACGAGGTGCCGGTACGCGGTGCGCTCGGGATGGTTCGAGGCGTGCTGGGTCAGTAAATCGACCAGGGAACGTGCCATGGGAGGTGTCTCACCTGTCTGGGTACGTGGGCGAGGATACGGAGTGCGGGCGTCGCGGTGCATGACCGGACGTGCGCCGCCAACCCGGCCTCATTGCCGGGTCATTGGGCTCGGCTGCCCGTATGGGGAGCCATGGGTCGGATGGCTCCCGCTGTTCCCCCGCAGCAACTTGCTACCAGCGAGTAGCACGATAGCAGTCCAAATGATCGACATGTCGAACGCATGTAAACGCTTCGTGTCCAAGCGAGTTGACGCATCGCGTCCGGGGCATGACGCAGCGTAGCGAAATGTCCTCTTTTGAGTCCGAATGCCGGACAGCTGAAACCGCCCTATCGTGCTGTCATGGAGCACGCACTGAGTCCCGCAACCCTTGCCGAACTGCGGCGCCCGCGTCCTTATCCGGCAGTGTCCGTGCTGACGCCGACACATCGCCGCGAACCCGAGAGCGGACAGGATCCGGTCCGGCTGCGCAATGTGGTGGCCGAGGCCAGGAAGCGGCTGGAATCCGACCCCGGCGTCAGCCGGGAACGGCGCGCCGAGGTCGTGGCAGAGCTCGACCGCGCCCTGGCGGAAGTCGACCTGGCACACGCCGAGGACGGCCTGGTGATCTTCGCCGCCCCCGGTGAGCACCAGGTCTGGTCGCTGGCCCGCACCGTCCCCGAGCGCGTGGTGCTCTCGGACACCTTCCTCACCCGCAATCTGGTCTCCGCCCAGGCGGCCGAGCGGCCCTTCTGGGTGCTGTCGCTCTCCGCCGACCGCATCACGCTGTGGTCCGGCGGCCCCGACCGGGTCGTGGAAGTCCGCTCCGGCGGCTTCCCTCTGATCCACGTCCGGGAGAACTTCGACGCCGAACGGAGGATGCAGATCGGCGACGAGCCGAGCACCTTCCGTGACGAGGGCACCCGCCAGTATCTGCGCGAGGCGGACATCGCCATGAGCGCGGTCCTGCGCGACCAGCCCCGACCCCTGTACATCACCGGCGAGCAGGCAGCGCTGTCCCTGCTGGACGAGGTCGGCAGCGTCGCCAAGTCCGCCGCGCAGATCGCGCACGGAGGCCTCGCCCATGCCGGCCCGGAGGCCGTGTGGCAGGCCCTCAAGCCGGTCCTGGCGGCCGAGGACCACAGGAACACCACGTCCGTCATCAGGGAACTGATCTCGGCACGCGGGCACAAGACCTTCGCCGCCGGGGTCGACGAGCTGTGGCAGAACGCCCGGGACGGGCGCGTCCGGCTCCTCGCCGTCGAGGAGAACTACCGCACGACCGTCCGCGACGACGGCGACCACCTCATCCCGGCCGAGACCGGTGACCTGGACGCCCGCGACGACATCGTGGACGAGATCGTCGAGCAGTGTCTGGAGACCGGCGCCGACGTCCGCTTCGTTCCCGACGGCACGCTGGGCGACGCGAACGGTATCGCGGGGGTGCTGCGGTACTGAGCCCCCCGAGCCGTTCCGGTCCCCCGGCCTGCGCCCGAACCGCCCGGGTCCCCCTGACCGGCCCCCTCGCCGCCTGCTCCCCGGGCGAACGCTACGGCGTGATCGGCGGCGAGAGGGAGCGCGTGCATGGGTGAGCTGCTGGGCGTGGCGGTACTGGGTGCCGGACACATGGGAGCCGACCACATACGACGCCTCGATCAGGTGGTGAGTGGCGCCAGGGTGGCTGCCGTGGCCGACCCCGTGGTCGAGCGGGCGAAGGACGCGGTGGCCGGCCTGGACGGCGTCGCCGTGCACACAGAAGCGGTGGCCGCGCTCGACGCGCCCGGGGTGGCTGCCGTCCTGATCGCCTCTCCCGGCCCCGCGCACGAGGAGGCCCTGCTCGCGGCCTTCGACCGTGGCCTGCCGGTGCTGTGCGAGAAGCCCATGGTGCCGGACTCCACGGGTGCGCTGCGGGTGCTGGAAGCCGAGGCGCGCCTCGGCCGCAGGCTGGCGCAGATCGGCTTCATGCGGCGCTACGACCGGGAGTACCGGCGCCTGAAGGCTCTTTTGGACGGAGGCGGCCTCGGCCGTCCCCTGATGCTGCACTGCACCCACCGCAACGTCTGCTCCCCCGCCGGCTTCACCAGCGCCATGCTGGTCAACAGCTCCGTCTCGCACGAGATCGACGCGGCCCGCTGGCTGCTCGGACAGGAGCTGACGGCGGTCACCGTGCTGCGGCCGGCGTCCTCGGCCCGTGCGCCCGAGGGCCTGGTCGATCCGCAGTTCGTCGTCTTCGAGACGGAGCACGGTGCCCTGGTGGACGTCGAGGTCTTCGTCAACTGCGGCTTCGGCTACCAGGTGCGCTGCGAGGCCGTGTGCGAGGCGGGCAGCGCCCGGATCGGGGACGAGCACACCATGGTGGTGACCGCCGGGGGCAGCGCCGCCGAGGCAGTGGCGCAGGACTACCTCGTCCGCTTCGCCGACGCCTACGACCGCGAGGTGCAGGCGTGGGTCGACGCCACCCGGCGGGGCGAGGCGACCGGCGCGAGCGTCTGGGACGGCTACGCGGCCTCCGTCGTCGCCGAGGCGGGGGTCCGGGCGCTGGAGACCGGCGGCCGGGTGGCCGTCGACCTCGCCCCGCGCCCGGACCTGTACGCCCGGGTCAGCCGCTGACGCTCACGGCGCCCGTCTCCAGGTGCCCGGTGAACCGGCGCGACCAGGTCGCGTCGGAGTCGACGGTCACCGTGAAGTCGTACCAGCCGTTCTGGTACGCGACGGCGTTGAAGTAGTCCTCCTTCGACGCCCCGGCGACGACGGTGTACGTCCAGGGACCGTCGCTGCGGTAGTGGTTGGACGTGATGGTGAACTTCACGCCCGACGCACCCGAGTTGGTCATCTTGAAGTAGACGGCGAGCCTGCCCGTGCCGGGCTCCACGGCGTAACGGGTGCTCACCTCTGCCGTCTTGCCCGCCTTGGTGGCGTCGCCCTGGAAGCGGCGCAGGAACCGGTTGGGCCCGACCATGGTCAGGTCGTACTTGCCGGAGCCGAAGCCCAGGCCGATGTTGAAGGAGTCGGAGGCCGTGCCGCCCGGGTCGACGGTGTACTGCCAGGGCGTGGTGTCCCGGTAGGCGTTGGGGTGGATGGAGAAGTGCGCCGCCCGGGTCGCCGGGCCGCCCTGGTTGGTCATGGTGAACCAGGCGAGGATCTTGCCGGCGGACCCGAACTCCAGGTGGTCCAGGTACCCGTTCGGCTGGTACGGCAGCGCACGGGCCGGACGGGTGCCGGATTCCTGGGCGGGCAGGGCGTTGTTCGTCGGCACGGGGTTGGGCAGCGGGCCGCAGGTGTCGATGCCGATGACGTTCGTCGCGGGCAGCGCGACGGTGCCGTGGACCGGGTTGGCGAAGTCGAAGACACCGGTCAGGTCGCCGCTCACCCTGCGTCGCCAGTCGCTGATGTTGGGACACTTGGCGGGCTTGCCGAGAGCCGAGGTCCAGGTCTCCAGGAAGCGCAGCACCGACGTGTGCTCGAAGACCTCCGAGGAGACCCAGCCACCGCGTGTCCAGGGAGAGACGACGATCATCGGGACGCGGAAGCCGAAGCCGTAGGGCACACCGTTGAGGAACTCGCCGGCGGTTCCGGCGGGCGGGGCCGGGGGCGGGACGTGGTCGAAGAAGCCGTCGTTCTCGTCGTAGTTGAGGAAGAGGACGGTCGAGTCGAAGACGTCCTGGTCGGCGGCGAGGGCCTGGTACACCTGGCTGACGAAGTGCGCGCCGTCGCCGGGCGGGGCGTAGGGGTGCTCGGAGAATGCCTGGTTGGGGACCACCCAGGAGACCTGCGGCAGGGTGCCCGCGAGGACGTCGGCCTTGATGGCGGCGGCGATGTCGTCCGGGGTGGAGCCGGTGACCTTCGGGACGGAGGACATGCCGCGGTCGTGGAGCGGGTCGCCCGGCTTGGCGTTCGTGAAGTTCTTGAAGTAGGCGCAGCCGTTGTCGCCGTAGTTGTCGTCCGCGTTCTGGTAGACCTTCCAGCTCACCCCGGCGGCCTGCAGCGCCTCGGCGTAGCTCTGCCAGGTCAGACCCGACTCGTCGCCGCCGTCGTAGCTGGAGGGGTCGACCTTGCCGCTCCACAGGTAGGTGCGGTTGGGTCCGGTCGCGCTGAGGGTGGAGCAGAAGTAGGCGTCGCAGATGGTGTAGTTGTCGGCGAGCGCGTAGTGGAAAGGAATGTCGGACCGGTCCAGGTAGCCGAGCGATCGGACGTTGCCCACGCCGAGGACCCAGTCGTCCATGCGGCCCTTGTTCCACGCGGAGTGCTGCGAGGACCAGGAGTGTGGCAGGTCGCCGCTGCACTGGGCGAGGGTCTCCCCGTCCTTGCCGCCCGCGTCCGGGGTCGCACTGAGCTTCCACGGGTACTGGCGGCCCAGTCCGTTGGGCTGGTTGAAGACCGGGTAGCCGCCGCTGAGGGTGATGCCGCTGCGGTCGTCGAAGCCGCGGACACCCTTCAGGCGCCCGAAGTAGTGGTCGAAGCTGCGGTTCTCCTGCATGAGGATGACGACGTGCTGTACGTCCTTGATCGTGCCGCTCGCCGTGGCGGCCGCGGCCGCGCTGCGGGTGCCGACGCCCAGCGCCGCTCCCGCCGCCACGGACGCCCCGAGCCCCACGAATCCCCTTCGGCTGATCGGTGTCATTGGCCCCGTCCTCGTCAGCGGAGTGCCCCTGCGGCACACCGCGCGCCAGGGTGCACGCGGTGATCGACGAGGTCCATAGGTGTGCGATGAGGCATGGGTGAACAAAAGTCAAAGTTGCTGCCGGGCATGACCGGCACCGCTCACACCCCTCCGAACAGGGTGCTCAGCCCCCGTTCCACCACCGCCGTCACGTCTTCCTGCCCGGCCGGCACCATGGCATAGGTGTTCAGCAGGAAACGGCGCAGCGCCGAGGTCGGGAACTGGATCAGGGCCAGACCGCACGGCGAATGGAACTCCACGACCGTCCGCGTGTGGCCGCACGGCCATATCTGGACGTCCCCGTGTCCGGCCGGGGCGCGCAGTCCCTGGTCCAGCAGGGAGCGCGCGAAGGTCCAGGTGACCTCGTCGCCCCCCAGGGTGGCCTCGGGCGGGAAGTCCACGAAGACGGCCAGCGGATCGTCCGCCGTGTAGCGCAGGGTTGCCGACACCGGGACCTCCTGGTCCTCGGCGGTGATCAGACGGGCGTGGGCGGGCTGCTCGATGATGAGGTCCATGCCTATAAGGAGTCCGCAGACGTCCTTCACAGGACGCTGAATCCGGACAGAGTTGGCGCGCCGCAACCTGTCGGAGGCACTATGGAACACCAGAGCGTCGAACGCGCGAATGGGCGCTACTTCGAAGGGTTCGAAGTCAGTCATCTCCCGTAGTGCGTCTACGACTTGGCGACTTCCGCGCGTACGGCATCCGTACCTTCGGATCACACCGGAGGGACTCTGGCATATGCCGGAAGCACCACCGTATCGTGTGTTGCCAAATCCCTTACGGGGCGTCGCGGGCTGTGCGACAGTCGTAACGGTCCCTCCCCTCCCCCGTGGCCGTACCGTCCCCTCATCGGAGTGCGTCATGCCGTCCCCAGTCTCCGCGGACCGCTCAGCCGCCCAGCCGCCGGCGCGCGGCTCGGTCGAGGCGTTGATATCGCAGACGCGGAGACTCAGGGGCGACATGGACGCCGTACGGCGCGACACCAAGAGCGAGGTTTCGGAGCCCGAGGAGCGCTGGCAACAGGCGCTGTACGACCTCGCACTGCACCAACTCGAGGATCTGGACTCGCACTTGGCGCAGCTGAGGGACGGCCCGCTGCCCGCACCCGCCGAGCCCGTCGACACCCCGGTGGTCCGGCCGGCACCGGCCGGCACCGCACGCGGGTCGCTGCTCAGCCGGGTCGGCAGCGCGGAGTGGAACCTGCTCACCGACGAGGTGAGCTGGTCCGGCGAGCTGTACCAGATCCTCGGCCTCGACCCGGCCGCCCCCGCGCTCACCCTCGACGAGCTGCCCTCCCTGATCCTGGAGGAGGACCGGCCGAAACTGACCGCGATGGTGACGGACTGCCTGGTCGACGCCAAGCCGATCGACGGCGAGTTCCGCATCGTACGGCCCGACGCCGCCGAGCGGACCGTGCACATGATGGGCGAACCCGTGCTCGGTGCCGACGGCAGCACCGCCTCGATGTGGGCCGTGCTGCGGGACGTCAGCGAACTGCGCCGCAGCCAGCGGACGGTGAGCGAGACCCGTGACTCGTTGCACCACCACCGCCGGCAGGCGCAGACCGAGCACCAGCTCGCGGTCGAGCTGCAGGAGGCCGTGCTGCCGCCATGGCGCGGTTCCCTGCGGCTCCCGCACCGGGGGCAGCAGACCCTCGACCTCGCCGCGCACTGTCTGCCCGCCGCGACGAGCGCACTGATCGGCGGCGACTGGTACGACGCGCTGGAACTGTCCGACGGGGCGACCCTGCTCAGCGTCGGCGACCTCACCGGGCACGGGGTCGCCGTCGCCTCGGGCATGGCGATGCTGCTGGGCGCCGTGCGCGGGATGGCGATGGCCGGAACCGAACCCGGCGCACTGCTCGCCATGCTGAACCAGTTACTCGACGCCACCGTGCAGCCCGCTCTCGGCAGCGCCGTCTGCTGCCGCTACAGGCCCGAGACCCGCGCCCTGGTGTGGGCGCAGGCAGGACACCCCGCCCCGCTGCTGTACCGCAACGGGACAGGGCGTGTGCTGCACGCACCCGAAGGCGTCCTGCTCGGCGCCACCACGGGCGCCACCTATGGGCAGGCCGAGGTGGCCCTCGAGCCGGGCGACGTTCTCCTGCTGCACACCGACGGACTGGTGTCCGGGCAGAGCGCGACGACCGCCGTGGCCCCCCTCCTCGACCTCGCCCCGCGCTTCGGGGCGGCACGCACCGCGCAGGACTGTGTGCGCGCGGTCGTGGAGGAGTTCGGCGGAGCCGAGCGTGAGGACGACGCGTGTGTGCTCGTCGCCAAGGTCACCACATGAGCCGACCTGCCGGGGTCACCGGCTGAGCCGACCTGCCGAGAACATCGCGTGAGCCGCCCCGGCGAGTCACCGGCCGAGCCGGCCTGCCCGGGGCACCGCGTGACCTGACCGGTTCGGAATCCGCAGCGCGCAGGCCACTTACGCCTGTGCGCTGTTGTCGCCCCTGCCCTTCTGCCTCGGCAGGACGAGCCTGATCTCCTCCCGCAGTTCATGGATCTTCGGGTAGCCGGCGTACTCGGCGGTGAGCCGGTACATCTGCCGCAGCCGGTCCCAGGTGCGGCGTGAGGAGTTCGAGCCCATCGACATCAGGGCCAGCCGTGCGTAGCGGTCCGCCTGTTCGGGGTCGTCGGCGATGAAGCAGGCCGAGGCCATGGAGAGATGGTCGAAGATCTTCGACCGCTCCCGTCCGTCGACGCGCAGGGCCAGGGCCTTGTCCGCGTAGTACTGCGCGTGGGCGGCTGCGCCCGGGTCGAACTCCGCGAGCGTGCGGTAGGCGAGGGCCTGCATGCCGTACAGATCCTCGTCCTTGAAGGTCTGCATCCAGTCCGGCGGTTCCACCTCCGCACGGTCGGAGACGAAGAGGTCCTCCGCCTGTCCGAGCGTGCGGCGCATCGCCTGGCCCTTGCCCATCGAGGCCTGTGCCCAGGCCTCGATGGTGTGGAACATCGCCTTCGTACGCGGCTGGAGGCGCTCCCCCGAGCCGGACTGGGCGAGCTTCATCAGATCCAGCGCGTCGTCGGGCCGGCCGAGGTGCACCATCTGCCGGGCCGCCCGGGACAGGGCCTCACCGGCTCGCGGCCGGTCACCGCCCTCGCGGGCGGCATGGGCGGCGATGACGAAGTACTTCTGGGCCGTGGGCTCCAGGCCGACGTCGTGCGACATCCAGCCCGCGAGGACGGCGAGGTTGGCGGCGACGCCCCACAGGCGGCGCTGGAGATGGGGTGGATGGTGGTAGGCGAGCATGCCGCCCACCTCGTTGAGCTGTCCCACGACCGCCTTGCGCTGTAGCCCGCCTCCGCGGGCCGCGTCCCAGGCGCGGAACACCTCGACCGAGCGCTCCAGTTCCTCGATCTCCTGCGACCCGATGGGGGCGGCCTCATAGCGGTCGAACCCAGCGGGGTCGGCGTGCAGGGGATCGTCGAGGACAGGGGCGTCGGCCTTCAGGGTGGGGTCGGTGTGCAACCAGTCGTACATGGCGCTGCTGAGTGTGGATCCCGCGGCGAGCGCGGCACCCGCGCCCACCAAGCCGCGTCGGTTGAGCATGAGGTCCATTCCCGTGAATTCGGTGAGGACCGCGGCGGTCCGTTCGGGCGCCCACGGCACTCCGTCGGGATGCTCCGCATTCCCGTCGCCCTGCCGTTTTCCCGCACGCCCGTGCCGTACCAGACCGAGGTCCTCGATGGTCACGACACGGCCGAGACGCTCGGTGAACAGAGCCGCCAGCACCCGCGGCACGGGATCGCGCGGGATCTCTCCCGTGTCGATCCACCGCCGCACCCGGGAGGTGTCGGTCGACAATTGGGGGTGGCCCATGGCCGCCGCCTGCTTGTTGACCAGCCTCGCGAGTTCGCCCTTGGACCAGCCGGCCAGGCCGAACAGGTCGGCCAGGCGGGTGTTGGGTTCTCCGCTCACGTCAAGCCCCCAGGTTCTCGGCTGAGTTGACAGTAGCCCCGTGGAGGTTGCCGGGCGACTATTCGCCACGGTTCGCCAGGGTGCGCCAGATGGTGTGCCACCGGTCATCGGGTGTCAGGTAGGAAAGCGCCACCCCGACCCGGTCGCCGCTTGTAGTGAAGGTGCATTCCCCAGGGTGCACCCGGGCGCCGGGCCGGGTGGGCGTACGAACTCGAAGCCATCACTTCGAGCGTGGAATTCGAGCGTGACTTTGAGCTTCGAGCACGACTTTGAGCTCGGACCCACAGGCAGGCACCGCAGGCACACGAAGGGATCTGTATCTCCCATGTACGCAGCATCGTCCTCCGTGTCCGCTCCGCCCCGGCCGCTGCGTCCCCGCCCGGCGGGCGGCGGGCCGTACCTCGACCCGGTGGCGCGGCCGGGAGCCCCCGCGCTGGGCGCGGGCCGACCGCGGCGCGTTCCGGGCCAGCCCGGTACCCAACCGCTCAGCGGGAGACTCGACTTGTCCGGTCCCCAGGGATCGCAGCTGCGCACCGCGATCGCCTCGGTGCACCGGATCTGTCCGGAGTTCTCTCCGGTGCAGGTACTGCGCCGCAGCGGGCGGTCCGTCCTTCTCGTCGGGACGACGGGGCGCAGCACGGCCGTGGCCAAGTGCCTCCTGGACCACTCGCCCGCCTGGTCGGAGCGGATCCGCCACGAAATAGCGGCATACCGCTCGTTCGTCCGGCACCGGCCGCCGGTGCGGGTGCCCAGGCTGATCGCGGCGGACCCGGACAACTGCACCCTGGTGATCGAGCGCATGCCCGGCCGGGTGGCGGCGCTCCAGCGGCATCCGGTGGAGGCCCCGCCCCGGCCGGACATCCGGGCCGCGCTCGGCGCCATCTGCCGGCTGAACGCCTGGCGGCCTCCGGCGGGCACCTTCGACGCCCCCCTGGACTATGCGGCCCGCATCTCCCGCTACCACGAGCTGGGGCTGCTGACCGACCGGGACCTGGGAGACCTGCAGAAGCTGCTGCACGGCATCGCGCACGCGGCGGGCCGCCAGGGGATGGGCCAGTTCTGCCACGGCGACGCCCTGCTGTCGAACGTCCTGTTGTCACCGGCCGGTCCAGTGCTGGTGGACTGGGAGCACGCGGGCTGGTATCTGCCGGGGTACGACCTGGCGACGCTGTGGCTGGTCCTCGGGGACGCGCCGGTGGCCCGGCGTCAGATCAGCCAGATCGCCCAGGCGGCGGGCCCTGCCTCCCGGGACGCCTTCCTGGTGAACCTGATGCTCGTGCTGACCCGGGAGATCCGCACCTACGAGACGGCCGTGCAGCGCTCGATGCACGACACGACCCCGGCGGCACCGGGTACGGCCCACCCGAGTGCTGCGCCGTCCGGCGAGGAACAGCGGCTGCTGCTCAGGCGGCTGCACGACGACTGTCAGCTGGCCCGCAGGGCCGTGCGCGCTGCGGTCGGCACTCGCTGACGGGGACGACGGCTCCGCGGTGCGCCCAGAGCGGCGGCGCATCGCGGACCTTCGTGTGTCCGGACCACGGTCCGCGGACGCCCACTGGTGTACGCCTCTGACGCCCCGCAGGCCCGCGCACCGCCCTGGCGAAACTCGCCGAAACCCTCCGTGACATGGGAAATCAGGTTCGTGAAGGCATTATTGACGGATCGTCGGCCAGCCGGTACCACTGTCCCAGCTCGGCGCCGCACGCCCCGCCACGCCCCGCCACGCCCCGCCACGCCCCGCCCGTCACAGGAGGCAGCATTGCGAGGTTCCGCCACCGACCCCAGACCCGCACCCGGCCACAGACATCTGCGACGGACCGCCGGCACACTCGCCTCCGCGACCCTGCTGCTGCCGCTGCTCGGCGCGGCCCCCGCCCCGGGCGCCACCTCACCCTCCACCGACCGGCTCCAGCACGCCTACGCCACCGCGGCCGACGAGTACCACGTGCCGCTGAGCGTCCTGCTGGCCGTCTCCTATCTCCAGTCCCGCTGGGACACGCACGCCGGAGCGCCCAGTGTGAGCGGCGGCTACGGCCCGATGCACCTCACCGACGCCCGCACCGCGCTCGCCACGACCGAGCACCTCGCCGAGGGCACCGAGGACGCCCGCGGCGACACCGCCCGTGCGGCCCTCCACCCCGACATCAGGCTGCCGGCCGCATCGGCGCTCCCGGCCCGCCTCAAGACGCTGCCCAGGGCGGCCGGGCTGACCGGCCTTGCCGCAGCACGGCTGCGTTCCGACCCGGCCGCCAACATCGCGGGCGGCGCCGCCCTGCTCGCGGCCGCCCAGAAGGAACTGGGCGAGCCGTTCAGCTCCGACCCGGCCGACTGGTACGGCGCGGTGGCCCGCTTCTCCGGCGCGGACGACGCGGCGACCGCGGCGGCCTACGCGAACGACGTGTACGACGTGCTGCACACCGGCGAGGAGCGCACCACCGACGACGGCCAGCTGGTCGTCCTCGCCGCCCAGCCGCACGTCGTCGCCGACACCGCCCAGCTGAAGCTGGCCGGGCTGCGGACGGTCCCGGCGGACGGCACCGAATGCCCGCGTTCGGTGTCCTGCGAGTGGATCCCCGCGCCGTACGCCCAGTTCGGGGACGACGACTACGGCAACCACGACCTCGGCGACCGCCCGGGATCACAGAGCATCAAGTACATCGTCATCCATGACACGGAGGGCACCTGGGACGGGGTGCTCCATCTGGTCCAGGACCCCACTTATGTGTCCTGGAACTACACCATCCGGTCCACCGACGGTCTGATCGCCCAGCACGTCAAGGCGGCGGACGTCGCCTGGCACGCGGGCAACTGGTACGTCAACGCGAAGTCCGTCGGCATCGAGCACGAGGGCTTCCTCGCCGCGCCGGACGCCTGGTACACGGAGGCGATGTACCGGTCCTCGGCGCGTCTGGTGAAGTACCTGGCCCGGACCTACGACATCCCGCTGGACCGGCAGCACATCCTGGGCCACGACAATGTGCCCGGGCCGACCACGTCCACCATCCCCGGCATGCACACGGACCCGGGTCCGTACTGGGACTGGCGCCACTACTTCCACCTGCTGGGCCACCCCTTCGAGCCCACGGGCGGCCGGCACTCCCCTCTGGTGACGATCCTGCCGGACTACGCCGACAACCAGCCGGTGTACACGGGCTGCACCACCGCGGGCGAGCCCTGCACGGCGCACGGCTCCGGCGAGGTGCGGCTCTATTCCGACCATGACGAGAACGCACCGCTGATCAAGGACATCGGCCTGGGCAGGGCACCGACCGACGGGGTGAACGACCTGTCCTCCCGGGCCTCCACCGGCCAGCAGTACGCGGTCGCCGACCGCTGGGGCGACTGGACGGCAATCTGGTACCTCGGGCAGAAGGCCTGGTTCGAGAATCCGCGCAAGGAGCCCACGGCGGTGCCGGCGTCCGGCCTCGTCGTCACTCCGAAGGACGGCCTGGCGAGCGTCCCGGTGTACGGCAGGGCGTACCCGGAGAAGGAGGCCTACCCGGCGGGGGTGCCCGCCCAGTCCGTGGTGGCGCTGCCGTACACGATTCCGGCGGGGCAGAAGTACGTGGTCGGTGACGTGGTGCCGGGCGAGTACTACTACTCGGTCACCTTCACCACCGACTCGCACCGGGTCGTGGTCGGCAAGGATCTGTACTACGAGATCCAGTACGGCCACCGGGTGGCGTTCGTGCGGGCCGCGGACGTCCGCCTGGAGGGGGCCGTCCGGTAGCGGGACCCCTGGTCAGCCCTGCTGGAACAGCTCCGCCGGGAGCGGCTTCAGCAGGGCGTACAGGTCGTCGGTGATGGGGCGGTCCCAGGCGGCGATGGTCACGAGGATGCCGTCGCTGCGGTCGAACTGGACGCAGGAGATGCGGCTCTCGGAGAGCTTCAGGCGGCGCACGATCAGCAGGTTGTCGCCCTGGAGGACCGGGGTGTCCTCGGTGCCGACGACGGTGACCTCCTCGTCGTTCTCCAGCGCCAGCAGCAGCTGGCCCACCTCGAAGGGGATCTCGCCCTCGGTGACCTCCCGGGCCGGGGAGCCCTCGGGGAGGTTGCCGATGATCATGGCGGGGCCGCGGCCGCCGAACAGGTCGTAGCGCAGGAAGACGCCCTGGCAGGTGCCGTCGGGCGCGGGCAGCTGGCCCGCGCCGAGGTTGCCCGGCCAGTCGCCCGGGTCCATGGCCAGCACGTCGAAGTCGGGTCCGGCAGGAGTGGCGCTGCGGCGGCGGAGGAACGACATGCGGCCATGGTACGTGTACACGCGTGGTCGGCGACGTGCGGGCGCGCTCTCGGGGGACGCCCGTACGCATCCGTCCGTCACGGAGCGTGCCGGTGCCCGGGCGCGACGGGGTCACTCCTGTGGCGGCGACGGCGGTACGACCGCCACGGGGCTCGCCGCGTGCAGCAGCACGGCCTGGGTGACCGAGCCCATCATGCGGGCGGGGGCGAGCAGGCTCCGCCGGTGCCGGCCGACCACGACCAGGTCGGCGTCCTTGGACGCGGCAACCAGGTGACCGGCAGCGTCTCCGGGCAGGGCCTCCACGTCGGCGCGCACGTCGGGGTGCCGCTTGCGGTGCGGGGCGAGGAAGCCCTCGGCGAGGGACCGGGTCTCGTTCCCGACGGCGTCCTCGTCGATCGGCGGCGGCACCAGCTGGCCGGGGGCGGACCAGGTCTGCACCGGCCAGGGGTAGGCGGCGACGGCCTGGACGCGGGCCTTGTGCAGGGCGGCCTCGGTGAAGGCGAAGTCGAGGGTGGCATCGTCCGGACTGTCGGCGTGCACGCCGACGACCACGCGGGGCCCGGGCTCCGCGGGCCCGTCCCCGTGGACCTCGCGGCCGGGCCGGGGCACGACGACCACCGGGCATGCGGCGTCACGTGCGGCGGCCAGGCCGTTGGAGCCGAGCAGCAGGCTGGCGAAGCCGCCGCGGCCCCGTGAGCCGAGGACCAACAGCTGGGCGTCCGCGCCCAGTTCGGGCAGTACCGCGCCCGGTACGCCCTCCAGGGCCACGTACTCCACGGCCGGGGCGTCCGGGCGGTCCCGCAGCAGGGCGCGCACCTCGTCGAGCACCGGGTCGCCCCCCGCGTCGGGCGGCCCGGCGACCAGCACGTCCGCCTGTCCCCAGGCGGCGTACTGCCGTACGTGCACCACCCGCAGCTCGGCCGCGCGGCGGCGGGCGGCTTCCAGGGCCCATTCCAGGGCCCGCCGGCTGTCCTCGGAGCCGTCGACCGCGGCGATGACCGGCGCACTGCTCATCTTTCCTCACTTCCGGAACACGACCTTCCCGTGCCGGTGCCAGCCTCGCTCAGGCATGGGCCCCGGCCGGGCGCTGTTGATCGCGTGTCCGGAAATCCGCGCTCAACACGCCCGGATCGGCTCCGGTGCCGCCCGGGACACCGGGAGGACCGACGGTGAGGGCGCTCAGGTCAGGTCGAACTCCCCTTCCCGTGCGCCGGAGACGAACGCGCCCCACTCCGCCGGGGTGAAGATCAGGGAAGGGCTTTGCGGGCGGCCGCTGTTGCGCATCGCGATGAATCCCTCGACAAAGGCGATCTGGACATCGCCCAGCCCTCGGCTGCTGGACTGCCACTCGGCCTTGCTGAGGTCCAGCTCCGGCTTGTCCCAGCCCGCGAACGGCTGCTGCTGGATGGTGGTCTCGGCCACGTCCGTGCTCCTCCCGGTTCGTCGTCCGCGGTCAGCCTAGCGAGCGGTTACGACGGCGGACAGGCCGTGTCGGGAGGACCTTTCAGGAGGCGGGGGGCTGTGATCCCACCAGCCACATGGAGAAGAACTGGGAACCGCCGCCGTAGGCGTGCCCGAGCACCTTGCGAGCGCCGTCCACCTGGTGTTCCCCGGCCTGACCGCGCACTTGGAGTGCGGCCTCGGCGAAGCGGATCATGCCGGAGGCGCCGATGGGGTTGGTGGACAGCACGCCGCCCGACATGTTGACGGGCAGGTCGCCGTCCAGCTCGGTCACCCCGGACTCGGTGAGTTTCCAGCCCTCGCCCGCCTCGGCGAACCCGAGGTTCTCCAGCCACATGGGCTCGTACCAGGAGAACGGCACGTACATCTCGACGGCGTCGATGTCCCGGCGCGGGTCGGCGATGCCGGCCTGCCGGTAGACGTCGGCGGCGCAGTCCTTGCCGGCCTGCGGGGAGACGAAGTCCTTGCCCGCGAAGAGGGTCGGCTCGCTGCGCATGGCGCCGCCGAGCATCCAGGCCGGCGGCCGGGGCGCACGGGCGGCTCCGGCTCGGTCGGTGAGGACCATGGCGCAGGCGCCGTCCGAGGACGGGCAGGTCTCGGAGTAGCGGATCGGGTCCCACAGCATGGGCGAGGCCTGGACCTTCTCCAGCGTAATGTCGTGCTCGTGGAGGTGGGCGCAGGGGTTCTTCAGGGCGTTGCGCCGGTCCTTGTAGGCGACGAGGGAGCCGACGGTGTCGGGGGCGCCGCTTCGCCGAATGTACGCGCGTACGTGCGGGGCGAAGAAGCCGCCCGCCCCGGCGAGCAGGGGCTGCTGGAAGGGGATCGGCAGGGACAGGCCCCACATGGCGTTGGACTCGGACTGCTTTTCGAAGGCGAGGGTGAGGACGGTGCCGTGGACGCGTGCCGCGACCAGGTTCGCGGCGACCAGCGCGGTGGATCCCCCGACCGATCCGGCGGTGTGCACCCGGAGCATCGGCTTGCCCACCGCGCCGAGGGCGTCGGCGAGGTACAGCTCGGGCATCATCACGCCCTCGAAGAAGTCGGGCGCCTTGCCGATGACGACGGCGTCGATGTCGGCCCAGCTCAGCTCCGCGTCCTGGAGCGCGGCGAGGGCCGCCTCGCGGACGAGGCCGGCGATCGACACGTCCCGGCGGGCGGCCACGTGTTTGGTCTGGCCGACGCCTACGACGGCCACGGGCTCCTTGCTCATCGTGGATCCCCTTCGAGTACGGCGACCAGGTTCTGTTGCAGGCAGGGCCCGGAGGTGGCGTGGGCGAGCGCGCGGTCGGACGCACCGCGGTGGATGCGGGCGGCGGCCTCGCCGATGCGGATGAGTCCGGCGGCCATCACCGGGTTGGCGGCGAGGGCACCGCCGGAGGGGTTGACGCGGACGCCGTCGCCGAGCCGGAGCGCCCTGCGCAGCACGACCTCCTGCGAGCTGAAGGGGGCGTGCAACTCGGCGGTGTCGACCGGCCGTTCGAAGGCGCCGGCCTTCTCGGCGGCCAGCCGGGCGGACGGCGAGTCGGTGAGGTCGCGCACACCCAGGGAGTGGGCCTCGATGCGGTGGTCGATGCCCCGGATCCAGGCGGGCCGCTCGCACAGTTGCCTGGCCCGCTCCCCCGCCGCGAGGATCACGGCGGCGGCGCCGTCGCCGACGGGCGGGCAGTCGCCGGTGCGCAGAGGGCGTACGACGTAGTCGCCCGGGGGCACCGGCCCCTTCCGCTGTGCATGGGGGTTGGCGGCGGCGTCGGCCCCGCTGCGGGCGCCGACCGCGGCGAGCGCGGGTTCGTCGGTCTCCCCCGCGTCGATGAGGGCCTGCGCCTGGAGGGCGGCCAGGGCCACGGCATCGGGCCACAGGGGAGCCACGTAGTACGGGTCGAGCTGCCGGGTCAGTACGTCCCGCACCGAACCCGGTGAGCACTTGCCGTACGAGTAGACGAGCGCGGTGTCGGCGTCCCCGGTGAGCAGCTTGGTCCATGCCTCGTACAGGGCCCAGGCGCCGTCCATCTCGACGTGCGACTCGGAGATGGGCGGCCAGGCGCCGACGCCGTCCAGGGCGAGGGTGAAGGAGAAGGCCCGGCCGGCGAGGTAGTCGCTGGAGCCGGAGCAGGTGAAGCCGATGTCGGAGGCCTTCAGCCCGGTCCGCTCCAGGACCTCGTGCAGGACCGGCATGAGCATCTCGACCTCGGAGGACTCCTCGGTGGAGCGCCGGTGGTCGGTCTGGGCGAAGGCGACGACCGCGATCTCCCTTGTCACAGCAGCTCCTTGTAGGTGTCGTAGTCGGCGTCGGGTTCGCCGGTGGGCCGGTAGTGATCGGGGTAGCGCGCTCCTGGTGTCCACACGGGCTCGACCCGCTGTCCCATGCGCACCTCGTCGTAGGGGATGCCGCCGATGCGGGCGTGCAGGGCGAGGTCGGCGCCGTCGAGGGCGATGTGTGCGTAGACGTAGGGCACCTCGATGTCGAGGTTCCTGGCCTTGATGTTGACGATGCAGTAGGTGGTCACCGTGCCCCGGGGCCCCACCTCGACCTGTTCGAACGTGGCGACGCCACAGGTGGGGCAGGCACCCCTCGGAGGGACGTACACCTTGCGGCAGGAGGGGCAGCGCTCGCCGACGGTCCGTTGTCCGGAGAGGGCGTGGATGTAGGCGGACTGGGCGCGGCCGGGCGAGTAGGTGTAGTCGAGCCGTGCCGGGGCGACGATGCCGGTGAGGGGGTTCTCGAACTCGCCCGTGTGAGCGCCCGGTTGTTCCGGTGCGCCGTCGTACGGCTCGAAGCACGCGATGTCCGTGATGGCTCCGGTGCGGTCTTCGGCCCACCGGATCCGCACCCTCGTGCCGGTGCGGACGGCCTCGGGGCCCGGGGCGTCCAGGGCGTGCAGCAGGGCGGTGTCGGCGCCGTCGAGCCGGACCAGGACCCAGGCGAAGGGGGTGGCAAGCGGCTGGCCGCGGCGCGGCTCGTGGTTCCAGGCCCAGGTGGTGACCGTGCCCGTGGGGGCGACTTCCACGAGGTCGCGGATCTCCTCGGCGGAGACGGGGTCGTACTCCACGGGCGGCACGAGCGTGCGGCCGTCCGCGGCCCTCACGCCGAGGACCACGCGTTCGCGCAGTCCGGTGAGGAACGCGCTCTGGACGGGGCCGAGGGACCGGGTGAAGGGGAACTCGACCACGAGAGGGGCTTTGAGGACTTCGGGCATCGGGGGCTCCTCGGGTCAGGCGCGCTTGTAGACGGGCGGACGCTTCTGCGCGAAGGCGCGGGCGCCCTCCTTGGCGTCGGCGGTGTCGAAGACGGGCCAGCCGCGGGCGAGTTCGGCGGCGAGTCCGTCGGTCTCGGTCATCTCGGCGGTCTCGTACACCGACGCCTTGACGGCCTCGACGGCGAGCGGTCCGCAGGCGTTGATCTGCTCGGCGATCTCCAGCGCCCTGGCGAGTGCGCCTCCGTCGGGGACGACGTGCCCGATCAGCCCGATGGCGGCGGCCTCCTCGGCGCTGTACGGCCGCCCGGTGAGCAGCATCTCCAGGGCGTGGGTGCGCGGGATCTGGCGCTGCAGCCGGACGGTCGAGCCTCCGATCGGGAACAGGCCGCGCCTGACCTCGAACAGGCCGAAGGTCGCGGACGCGCCCGCGACCCGGATGTCGGTGCCTTGGAGGATCTCGGTGCCCCCGGCCACGCAGTACCCCTCGACGGCGGCGATCACCGGTTTGCGGGGGCGGTGGTGGCGCAGCATGGCCTTCCAGTGCAGATCGGGGTCGGCCTTGAGCCGGTCGCGGTAGTGCTGCCCTGCCATGCCGTCGCCGGCCAGGGCCTTGAGGTCCATTCCGGCACAGAAGGCGCCCCCGGCCCCGGTGAGCACGATCGAGCGGATCGCGTCGTCCTCGTCGGCCTCGGTCCAACCGTCGTACAGGCCGACGAGCATGGGAAGCGAGAGCGCGTTCTTCGCTTCGGGCCTGTTGAGCGTGAGCACCAGTGTGGCGCCTTCGCGCTGCACGGTGAGGTGTTCGGTCCCACCCATTGCCCATCTCCCCTCGGTAAGAACGAGAACAGGTTGCAGGAGGCGGTGAGGCACTTCAAGGGTTTTCTGACAGGCAGTCAGATTTCCTTGCGCGGACCCTTCACAGTTGCGGCGCCCTTTGCTCTGATGACCGGCGAACCGGTGGATCGCCCGGCCGTCGGAGGTCAGGAGGAGCGGTGGAGTTCAACCTTGCCGATCTGTTCGAGTCGGTCGTCGACGTGGTACCGGACCGCGAGGCCCTCGTGTACCTCGACCATCCCGGCACCGGCGCGGAACGCCGCCTGACCTACGCGGAGCTGGACGCGGCCGCCAACCGCATCGCCCACCACCTGGCCGACAGCGGGATACGCCCCGGGGAGCACCTGGGCCTGCACCTGTACAACGGTGTCGAATACCTGCAGACGGTCCTCGGCTGCCTCAAGGCGCGCGTCGTCCCGGTCAACGTCAACTACCGCTACGTCGAGGAGGAACTGGTCTACCTCTACCGGGACGCGGACCTCGCCGCACTCGTCTTCGACGCGGAGTTCGGCGACCGGGTGGCGGCGGCGCTGCCACGTGCGCCGCAGCTGCGGCACCTGCTGTGCGTGGGCGGTCCGGCCGAGGTGCCCGGTGCCGTCCCGTTCACACGGGCCGAGGCGTCCGGGTCGGCCGGGCGGGGCTTTTCGGCCCGGTCGGGCGACGACCAGTTCATCATCTACACCGGCGGCACGACCGGCATGCCCAAGGGCGTCATGTGGCGGCAGGAGGACCTGTTCTTCGCCGGTCTGGGCGGCGGCGCACCGACGGGCGAACCGGTGAAGACGCCGCAGGAACTGGCCGAGCGGGTCGCGGCGGGCGGGGCGGGCATCACCTTCTTCCCCACTCCCCCGCTGATGCACGGCACCTCGACCCTGACCGCCTTCATCGGCTTCAACTTCGGCCAGCGGGTCGTGCTGCACCGCAAGTTCGTGCCCGAGGAGGTGCTGCGTACCGTCGAGAAGGAGAAGGTGACCAGCATGTCGCTGGTCGGGGACGCGATGCTCCGGCCGCTGATCGACGCCCTGGGCGGACCGATGAAGGACACGGACTGCTCGGCGCTGTTCAGCGTCTCCTCGTCGGGCGCGATCATGTCGGAGACCGTCCGCCGGCAGTTCCGGGAGCTGGTACCGAACGCCGTGCTGCTGAACAACTTCGGTTCCTCCGAGTCGGGCTTCAACGGAACGGCGACGGACGACTCGGGCCCCGAGCGCGGCTTCCGCATCCGGGTCAACTCCCGTACGCAGGTGGTGGATCCGGCGACGCACGAGCTGGTCGCCGTGGGCGAGATCGGCCGGGTCGCCCAGTGCGGCCACGTGCCGCTCGGCTACTACAACGACGTACGCAAAACCACCGAGACGTTCTTCGAGAAGGACGGACAGCGCTGGGTGCTGCTCGGCGACATGGCGACGGTGGACGAGGAGGGCGTGGTCACCGTCCTCGGCCGGGGCTCGCAGTGCATCAACACCGGGGGCGAGAAGGTGTACCCGGAGGAGGTCGAGCAGGCGCTCAAGGCCCATCCGGACGTGTACGACGCGCTGGTCGCCGGAGTTCCGGACGCCACGTGGGGCAACCATGTGGCGGCCGTGGTGCAGCTGCGCGAGGGCGCGCGGCGGCCGTCGCTGAACGACATCCAGGACCACTGCCGCACCCGGCTGGCCGGATACAAGGTCCCGCGCCAGCTGGTGCTCACGGACTCCATCCAGCGGTCCCCGAGCGGCAAGGCGGACTACCGGTGGGCACGGGAGGTGGCGGCGGCCGCGGACTGCTGAGCCGCCGGCGGCAGAGCCGGCCCGCTCCCGTCGAGAAACGCGCGGACACGGTCCACGAACCATTCCGGGTCGTCCAGCCACGGGTAGTGTCCGGCGCCGGGCTGGACGGCCGGCTCGGCGTTCGGGAAGACCTCCGCGGCGCGGCGGGCGAGACCGGGGCGAGGGCCGCCGTCGAGTTCGCCGCCGTACACCAGGACCGGGGCGGTCAGGGTGGCGAGCGCGGCCCGGGTGACCTCCGGCGTGAAGGCGCCCTCGGCGAAGTACCGGTCGCCGGCCTCGTCGTTGGTCTGCTCCTCGGTCGCCCCGTCGTGGGCGCGGGCCGCCTCGTCCCAGCGGCCGTAGAAGAACGGCATGACGGCCTCGTCGAAGTCGGCCTCGCCCGCGAGCCACGCCTCGAACGCGGGAAACGCCTGCGCGTACCACGGCTCGTCCGCCCGCAGGCGGGCCGCGGCCAGCCGGTCCTCGGGCGTCGTCCGCATGCCGAGGGCCGACGGGTTGGGGGTGATCAGTACGAGCCGCCGTATCCGGTGGGGGTGGCGGGCCGCGTAGAGCAGCGCGAGACAGGCGCCCGCCGAGTGCGCGACCAGATCCATGTGTTCCAGGCCCATGTGGGCGCGCCACACCTCCACGTCCTCGACCATCCGGTCGCAGCGGTACGTCGCCGGGTCGTCCGGCACCGCGGAGTCCCCGGTGCCCCGCAGGTCCAGCAGGGCAAGGCGGCGGTGGGCGGTCAGTCCGCCCAGGTCCCCGAAGTAGGCGGAGGCGCGCATCGGTCCGCCGGGCAGCACGGCGAGGGTCTCGCCGTCACCCCGCAGGTGGTAGGCGAGCCGGGTTCCGTCGGCCGCGGTGAAGGTCGGCATGCGGATCATCCTCCTGGCCCGCCGCACGGGTCGCAACGCCCTTTCGGACGGGGCGAGGGCCCGGCGCCCCCCGGGGAGCGCGCTCACAGGGCGATGGGCCGGTAGGCCGACAGCTCGTCGACGATCCGCTCGGGTGGGGCGTCCGCGAGGTGGGCGGGCGGGTGCAGGAGAACGTCGGTGACCCGGGGGTGGGCGACGTTGGTCTCCAGCACCAGCAGGTAGTGGTCGGTGTCGGGATCTCCTGGTCCCGCCATGATCCGGCGGACGATCTCGATCAGTTCCGCGCGGGTGACGTCCGGCACGCGTGGCCACGCAGGCCGGGCCGCCTGCAGGGCGAACTCCGCCAGATCGAGGGATCCACACCGGGTCGGGAAGGCCGACGGATCGTACGCCTTGCCGGTCGCCGCGTTGAAGGCGTCGACCGCCCGCCGCCCCGCGTCCGGGTCCTCGTGGAGCAGCCTCTCGATCCGCTCGATCTCCTCGCACAGCTCCGCCAGTCGATCCGCCGGCACGGCCGGGGGCAGCAGTTCCCGTCGCAGTTCCACATGCCCATTCTGTGAGACGCCGCCGAGAAAGTCCGGGCAGACCCCTTGTCTGGAGCCGGACGCCCTGAATTACTGACCCCGAACACATCGACCGAATGATCGGTCGTCCATAATGCGCGGATCGCGAGGGAGAAGTCCCGATGGCAGATGCGACGGACCTGCTCGACGCGGGCGAGCGGCTCGGGCCCGAGGAGCTGCGGGCGCTCCAGCTGGAGCGGCTGCGCACCTCGCTGCGGCACGCCTACGACCACGTGCCCTTCTACCGGGACTCCTTCGACAAGGCCGGCGTCCGCCCGGAGGACTGCCGCTCGCTCGCCGACCTGGCGCACTTCCCGTTCACCACCAAGGCCGACCTCCGCGAGCACTACCCCTACGGCATGTTCGCCGTCCCCCGCGAACGCATCCGCCGTCTCCATGCCTCCAGCGGCACCACGGGCCTGCCCACGGTGGTCGGCTACACGGACAACGATCTTTCGATGTGGGCCGACATGGTGGCGCGCTCGCTCCGGGCAGCGGGCGGACGGCCGGGTGACATCGTTCACGTGGCCTACGGCTACGGGCTGTTCACCGGGGGCCTGGGCGCCCACTACGGTGCCGAGCGCCTGGGCTGTACGGTCATCCCCGCGTCCGGCGGCATGACTGCCCGTCAGGTCCAGCTGATCCGCGATCTGGAACCCGGCGTCATCATGGTCACGCCGTCGTACATGCTGACGCTGCTCGACGAGTTCGAGCGGCAGGGCGTGGACCCGCGCGGCACCTCGCTGCGGGTCGGCGTCTTCGGCGCCGAGCCGTGGACGGAGGAGATGCGGCGCGAGATCGAGGAGCGGTTCGCGATCGACGCCGTCGACCTCTACGGGCTGTCCGAGGTGATCGGCCCGGGGGTCGCCCAGGAGTGCGCCGAGACCAAGGACGGCCTCCATGTGTGGGAGGACCACTTCTATCCGGAGGTCGTCGACCCGATCACGGGCGAGGTGCTGCCGGAGGGTGAGCGGGGCGAGCTGGTGTTCACCTCGCTCACCAAGGAGGCCATGCCGATCGTCCGGTACCGGACGCGGGACCTGACCCGGCTGCTGCCCGGCACGGCCCGCGTGTTCCGGCGGATGGAGAAGGTCACCGGGCGCAGTGACGACATGGTGATCCTGCGCGGGGTCAATCTGTTCCCGACCCAGATCGAGGAGATCGTGCTGCGCACCCCCGGCGTGGCGCCGCACTTCCAGCTGCGCCTGACCCGGGAGGGCCGCCTCGACGCACTCACCGTGCGCGCCGAGGCCCGCCCCGGCGCCACTCCCGAGGTGCGGGAGGCGGCGGCCCTGTCCATCGCCGCGGCCGTGAAGGACGGCGCCGGTGTGTCGGTGGACGTGGAGATCGTGGAGCCGGAGACGCTGGAGCGGTCCGTGGGCAAGATCCGCCGGATCGTGGACCTGCGGCCGCGCTAGCCGTAGGGCCCTGAAGCATTGTGCGGAGGCGCCGCGGCCGGCCTCGTCCGGCGGGTTCGGTCACACGGCGTCCACGGTGAGGTCGGCCTCGGCGGTCCGCGGGGCGTCCGTCCGGACTCGGGTGCGGGCGGTCGTCCACCAGCCGTGGGCCCACAGCAGCAGACCGGCCAGCGGCAGCGCCGTCCCGAAGGCACAGACGCCGGTCCAGCCGTGGGCGGCGTGCAGTGCCCCGGTCATGGCGGAGGAGCCGGCGCCGCCGACGAAGACCGTGGTCATGAAAACGGTGTTGATGCGGGCACGGGCATCGGCGCGCAGCGCGTAGATCTCGTGCTGGCTCAGCACCTGGTGGCACTGCACGGCGAAGTCCAGCAGCACCGCGGCCAGGACCAGCAGAGGCACGCTGCCGTGCCCCAGGGCGGCGAGCAGGAACGCCGCCGAGGCGAGCAGCAGCGCGGCCCCGCCGGCGCCGCGGCCGTGGCCTCGGTCCGCGATCCGGCCGGCGATCGGCGCGGCGGCCGCACCGCCCGCACCGACCAGTGCGAAGAGGGCGATCTGGACCTGCCCGAAGTGGTGTTCGTCGATCAGTTCATAGGCGATGGCCGTCCAGAAGGTGGTGAACGCCCCGAACATGCTCGCCTGGCACAGGGCCCGGCGGCGCAGGACGGGCTCGTGCCGCACCAGCTCGCCCAGGCTGGCCAGCAGCGTGCGGTAGCCGGCCGTGTGGTCCGGTGCGCGCTGCGGCAGCATCCGGCGCAGGACGACGGCGAGGGCGAGCATCAGGGCCGCGGAGATCACGTAGATCGCCCGCCAGCCCAGCAGATCGGCGACCAGGCTCGCCACCGTGCGGGCGAGCAGGATGCCGGTCAGCAGCCCGCTCATCACCTGGCCGACGACCTTGCCGCGCTGCTCGGGCGGGGCCAGGTGGGCGGCCAGCGGCACCAGTATCTGCGCGACCACGGACGTCGTCCCCACCAGCACCGAGACGGCGAGGAACATCCCGAAGACCGGGCTCGCCGCGGCGAGCAGCAGTGCGGTCGCCGTCACGAGCAGCGTCCGTGTCGCCAGTCGGCGGTTCTCGGCGAGGTCGCCGAGCGGGAGCAGGAACAGCAGTCCCAGTGCGTAGCCGGCCTGGGTCAGCGTCACCACCGTCGCTGCCGGGCCCTGGCCGACGCCGAAGGAGTGGGCCACGAGTTCGAGCAGCGGTTGCGCGTAGTAGAGGTTGGCCACGGTCAGTCCGCAGGCCACCGCCATGATCAGGGTCAGTGCGGGATTCATCCGCTGCGGTGCGGCCACTTGGGACGCAGTCACCGGTTGACGCATGTGTTCACGCCTTCCTTCCGAGGTTGCGTCGGCAACGCTAGGAAGGCGGCGGCGGGCGGAGAAGGGTGTGCTGCACCCCCTCCCAGCCAGGGTGCAGCACACCCAGGCTGCCCGGCCCGTGCGCCAGTACCGTTGCAGGCATGACGAGGGAGAACGAGCTCGGCGACTTTCTGCGCGCCCGTCGCGATCTGGTCTCGCCGCGGGAGGCGGGCCTGCCGTCGCACACCTCCCGCCGGGTCAAGGGCCTGCGCCGGGAGGAGGTCGCGCTGCTCGCCGGAGTCAGCACCGACTACTACACGCGCCTCGAGCAGGGCCGCGAACGGCACCCGTCGGAACAGGTACTCGGTGCGGTCGCCCGCGCGCTGCGCCTCGACCACGACGCCGCCGCGCACCTGTTCCAGCTGGCCCAGCCCGCGCCGCGAGCCGCCGCCGGCCCGGTGGCCACCGTCAGCCCCGAGCTGTCCCGGCTGATGAACAACTTCCTGGATCTGCCGGCCTGTATCGTCGGCCCGGCACTGGACATCCTTGCCGCCAATCCGTCGGCGAGGCAGTTGTTCAGCGACTTCGCCGGGATGGACAACCAGCTGCGGATGCTGTTCCTCGACCCGGCCGGCCGCCGGTTCTACCGGGACTGGGAGCGCGCCGCCCGCGGCGTCGTCAGCAACCTCCGTGCGCAGGCCGCCCCTTACCCGGACGACCCGCGCATCACCCAGGTCATCGGCGAACTCTGCCTGCGCAGCCCGGCCTTCGCCGACCTGTGGGCCCGGTACGAAGTGCGGCCCTGCACCAGCGACGACAAACCGCTGTGGCACTCGCAGGTCGGCGAGATGTACCTGCACTACGAGTCGTTCACCGTCGCCAGCGCTCCCGGCCAGCGGCTGCTGGTCTACTCAGCCGAACCCGGAACCCCGAGCGCCGACGCCCTCGTCCTGCTGCGCGCCCTCGCCGACGACGCCCGTCCCGCGCGTACCCCGCGAACGGCGTCCGGGGCATCCACCGCACGCACGGCCTGACGGAGGCGGCCTCTCGCCGACTCCGGCGGCACGAAGCGGCCCGTCAGGCCGCGGGGACGGGGAGCAGCCGGTAGGCGTCCCCGTGCGTGATCACGCGGCCGGCGGTGGGCGGCGCGAAGTGGGTGCCGAGGACGAGGGCGTCCGTGTCGGCCAGGGAGCCGAGCACCTTGCGACGCGAGGCCTCGGACTGCTGCGGTTCGATGTCCACGCAGGCGCCGATGGCGGGGTGGGCGAACTGGACCGGATGGTGGATGCAGTCGCCGGTGATCAGCGCCCTCTCCCCCCGGCTGGTCAGCTCGACGGCGAGGTGGCCGGGGGTGTGGCCGGGCGTGGGCGTCAGGCGCAGGCCCGGGGCGATCTCGACGCCCTCGGCCGGGACGTCGACGAGGTCGAGCAGACCCGCCTCCTCGACCGGGATCACGGAGTCACGGAACATCTGCCTGCGCGCCTCCTCCATGTCGTACGAGGCCCAGAACTCCCGCTCGGTACGGGAGGTGAGGTAGCGGGCGCCGGGGAAGGTCGGGACCCACTCGCCGTTCACCTCCCGCGTGTTCCAGCCGACGTGGTCGGCGTGCAGGTGGGTGAGGATCACCAGGTCGACGGAGTCCGGGGAGAAGCCGCCGGCGGTGAGGCGCTCCAGGAAGTCGGTCTTCAGGTCGTGCCAGGCCGGGTTGGCCCGTTCCTTGCCGTTGCCGACGCCGGTGTCCACGAGAACGCGCAGCCCGTCCACCACGAAGGCGAAGCTGTGGCTGTCGATGTGCAGGACGCCTTCGTGGTCGGCGAAGTGAGGGTGCAGCCATTCCTCGCCGGCCACCACCTCGGGGGTGGCGTCGGGCAGCAGCCACGATCCGGTCGCGGGCGGCAGGAGGACCTCGTCGACACGTTGGACGGTGATGTCGCCCACGGTCCAGGAGGGGTTGCGGGTGGCGGGGGAAGTCTGCATGGTCTCAAGTTTCCTTTGCTCTGTAGATCTGTGGCTCTGTGGCTCTGTGGCTCTGTGGTTCTGCGGCCCTGTGACTCTGCAGCCCTGTGGCCCTGTGACTCTGCAGCCCTGTGGCCGTGTGGCCCTGTGACTCTGCAGCCCTGTGGCCGTGTGGCCCTGTGGCCCTGTGGCCCTGATCGGCGGGGGCGGTCGTCCGTTCAGTCGAGGTGGTCGTCGGCGGGACGGGGCGTTCCGCGCCGTGACGCGGTGAGCGCTGCCAGGGCTGCCAGCGCGAGAAGGGCAGCGAGGGCGGCGTAGGCGTGGGAGGCGGTCCCGAGCCCGTAGTGCTGGGCAACGGCGCCCGCGGCGACCGCGGGCAGGCTCATGGAGAGGTAGGCGAGGACGTAGTAGGCGGCCAGGGTCGCGGCGCGGTCCTGCTCGTCGAGCGAGGCGAGGATCATCCGCAACGCCCCCTGGGAGACGGCGCCGAAGGCGATGCCGGCCAGTGCCGCACCGCCGTAGACGGCGGGCAGTCCGGCACCGTGCAGGCCGCTCAGGGTCAGCACCGCGGCGGGCAGGACGGCGAGGCATCCGCCGATCGCCGTGGCGAGGGGAGCGGTGCGCCGCAGCGTCCACACGGTGAGCGCGGCAGCGGCGCTGAGGGTGAAGAAGACCATGCCGCGGGCTGCCTGCGGGGCGTCGGGAGCCACCAGGCGCACCAGGGCCGGCCCGAGGGAGGAGTAGAAGCCGCCCAGCGCCCAGACGGCGACGATCCCGGTACCGGCATGCACCAGGGCACGGCGGGCCGTGGGCGGGACGGCGAGCCGCGGGCGCAGTGACCGGAGCGCTCCCGAGTGGCGGTGGGCCGTCTCCGTGGTGAACGTGACCGCGACCGCCTGGGCGACGAACAGTGCCACCAGCAGCACGTAGACCGTGACAGTGGGGGCGGGGGCGAAACGGACGAGGAGGGTGGCGGCGAGGACGCCTGCGGCCATGCCGGCGACCGGGGCGATGCTGTTGGTCAGCGCGGACCGGCCCGGGCGGCGGGGGTCCGCCAGGTCGAGGAGAGCCGCGCCTGCGGCGCTGGTGGCCGCGCCGGTGGCCAGACCCTGCAGAACCCGGGCGGCTGTCAGGGAGCCCGCACCGTCCGCCGAAGCCAGGAGAGCCATGGAGGCGGCCTCCACGATCAGGGAACCCGCAAGGACGGGGCGCCGTCCCACATGGTCGGAGAGTGCTCCGGTGGTGAGCAGGGCCAGCAGCAGCGCCAGGGAGTAGGCGCTGAAGACCACCGTGACGGCGAGTGGGGACAGATGCCACTGGTCCTGGTAGACGGGGTACAGCGGCGTCGGGGCACTGGATGCGGCCAGGAGGGCCGTCAGTATCGACGCGTCGAGGGCGAAGGACGCCGTACGGCGCGCCCCCCGCGCGGGGACGGCCCGGCGGGAGCAGTGCGCGGGTGCGTCGGACAGGACGCTGGGCAAGGGAACTCCTTCCCGATAAACGCAATGAATTTGCTTTAAGCCACCCTAGGACCTACGGTCGACTAAAGCAAACCGTTAGCTTTTGGCGCGGTGGCTCCTGCAGTCCCCGCCCGACCAGGAGAGGACGCCCATGTCCGTCCCCGAACTCACGCCTCCGGAGGCGGCCCGGTGGGCCGCCCGTGCCGGGCTCGTACTGCCCGCCGACCGGCACACCGCGGTCGCGGCCACCGCCGACCACATCCACTCCGTCGTCGCGCTCCTGCGGGAACTGGACTTCGGGGACACCCCGCCCGCCGGTGCGTACTGCGCGGGAGAGGAGCAGCACGATGCAGGCGTATGAGCTGTCCCTCGCCGCCGCTGCGGACGCGATCCGGGCCCGGGAGCTGTCCCCCGTCGAACTGGTGGACTCGGTCCTCGATCGCGTCGAGCAGGTCGAACCGCACCTCGACGCCTACGTCACGGTCACCGCGGAGCAGGCGCGCCGGGCTGCGCGCGAGGCCGAGCGCGAAGCGGCACACGGGCGCCACCGGGGACCCCTGCACGGCATCCCGATGGGACTCAAGGACCTGATCGACGTCGCAGGCATGGCCACCACGGCCAGCTCCCGGGTCCGCGCCGGCCACCGTGCTCAGGCCGACAGCACGGTCGTCTCCCGTCTGACGGCGGCCGGTGCGATCCTGGTCGGCAAGACGCACACCCACGAGTTCGCCTATGGCCTGACCACCCCGCAGACCAGCAACGCCTGGGACCGCACCCGGGTCGCCGGCGGATCCAGCGGCGGGTCCGCCGTCGCCGTCGCCGCGGGCACCGCGGCCTTCTCCCTGGGCACCGACACCGGCGGATCGATCCGGGTACCCGCCGCGCTCAACGGAGTCGTCGGCCTCAAGCCGACGTACGGTCTCGTCCCCCGTCACGGCGTCACGTCCCTGTCCTGGTCGCTGGACCACGTCGGCCCGATCACCCGCACGGTCGAGGACGCCGCCATGGTCCTGACCGCCCTGGCCGGACACGACCCGCGCGACCCGGCCTCACTGGCCGCCCCCGCGGTGGACTACCGGCCGGGCGCGGACACGGACCTGACGGGGCTGCGGATCGGCCTGCCCCGCACCTACTACTTCGACCACGTCGACGCGGAGGTGGAGGCCGCCGTCCGGCGCGCCGTCGGGCAGCTGGAGGCCCTCGGCGCGCAGCTCGTCGAGATCGACATCCCGATGACCCGGTACATCCAGGCGACCCAGTGGGGACTCATGGTGCCGGAGGCCACCGCCTACCACGAGGGCACGCTGCGCACGGTTCCCGACCTGTACCGGGCGGACGTCCGCATCCTCCTGGAGGCCGGCGAGCTGATGACCGCCGGGGACTACCTGCGCGCCCAGCGGTCCCGGACGCTGATGCAGCGGGAATGGGCCCGCATGCTGGGGGAGGTCGACGTGATCGCCGCCCCGACGGTGCCGACGACCGCGGTAGGAGCCGACCAGGAGACGATCACCTGGCCCGACGGTACGGTCGAGGGCGTCTCCGACGCTTTCGTGCGCCTTTCCGCACCCGCCAACATCACCGGGGTGCCCGCTCTGTCCGTCCCGGTCGGCCACGACACGGCGGGCCTGCCGATCGGCATGCAGCTGCTCGGCAGGCCGCTCGGGGAGCGGGCACTCCTGCGGGGCGGTCACGCCTACGAACGGAAGCAGCCCGCCCGAGCGCTCGCACCGGCCGCCTGAGAACGGCGCACGGGCCCGGGAGAGGGCCGGGGAGGGGTCTCGGACTGAAGGCAGCCGTTCAGGCCGAGATCCCTAAACGCAAGGATTGTGCTTTAAGTGCTCTAAGGTGGTCCCATGAGTCGCAAACAGATGGTGCGCCCCGGCGGGCGCAGCGCCCGGGTCCAGACATCGGTGCACACCGCTGTACGCGAACTCCTGTCGGAGGTGGGCCGCGACGCACTGACGGTGCCGCTGGTGGCCCAGCGCGCGGGGGTCACCCCATCGACGATCTACCGCCGCTGGGGCGACCTCCAGGAGCTGCTGTCGGACGTCGCGGTGGAGCACCTACGGCCCGACGCGGCACCGGAGGACCTCGGTGACCTGCGCTCCGACCTGACATCCTGGGCCGAGCAGTTCCTCGACGAGATGACGTCACCTTCGGGCCGCGCCTACATCCGCGACGCCCTGCTCGGTGACCCGGACGGCAGCAACGCCGGCCGGTGCTCGGCCTACGCGGCCGAACAGATCGACGTCATCCTCGCCCGGGCGACGGGCCGCGAGGGCCACGTCCCCGACGTCGAGACGGTCATGGACCGCGTCGTCGCCCCCTTCATGTACCGCATCCTCTTCCGTCCGGCCGGGCTCGACGCCACGTACGCGCGCCGGCTCGTGGACGAGCTCCTCGGCACCGGCGGGACGGCCGGCTCGTGACCGGACCCCGGCTGCATCGACGTATCTCGAAACGTCAGCGCGAACCTGTACTCCGGACGCATGACGGACATCGCCCCCTCCCCGGATCCTGACCTGGCCAGCGCGTTGCGGGCGCCGTCCGACCCGATGCGGCCGCAGATGCTGCAGTGGCCGCGTGAGCCCGAGCGGCACTTCCCCATGGAGACGGCGATCACCGACCCGGTGGAGGTGGGTGTGGGCGTGAGCCACATTGATGCGACGCGATGGATCCAGTGAGGGAGCGCACGACGACCGGCGGGAAGCGTCTGGACCTCGGCACGCGGTGCAGGTGATCGGCGTCGAGCCGGGCAGCTTGGCGCTGCCGCAGTGGCGCCGGCTCGCCGCCGCCCTGCTGCCCGGCGCGTCCGGGGTCAGCTGCTGAACCGCTCCCGCAGGTCCCGCTTGAGGATCTTCCCGCTGGCGTTGCGCGGCAGCGCGTCCACGAACAGCACCCGCTTGGGCGCCTTGAAGGACGTGAGCTTCTCCCGGACATGGGCAATCAGCTGATCCTCCGTCACCTCTCCACGTGCGACGACGACCGCCGTGACCGCCTCGATCCACCGCTCGTCGGCCAGGCCGATCACGGCGGCCTCGGCGACCGCCTCATGGGTGTAGAGAGCGTCCTCCACCTGGCGGGAAGCCACCAGCACGCCACCGGAGTTGATGACGTCCTTCACCCGGTCGACGATCGTGAAGTAGCCGTCCGCGTCCCGCACGGCGAGGTCGCCGGAGTGGAACCAGCCGTCACGGAAGGCCTCGGCGGTCTCCTCGGGCCTGTTCCAGTAGCCCTCGCACAACTGCGGTGAGCGGTAGACGATTTCACCGGGCGTACCGTCGGGCACGTCCTCGCCCTTGTCGTCGACCACGCGCGCGTCCACGAACAGGACGGTCCGGCCGCAGGAGTCCAGCCGGCCCTCGTGCTCGTCGGGCCCCAGCACCGTGGCCAGGGGGCCGATCTCGCTCTGCCCGAAGCAGTTGAAGAAGGCCAGGTCGGGCAGGCGTTCACGCAGTCGTCGCAGCACCGGCACGGGCATGATCGAGGCGCCGTAGTAGGCCTTGCGCAGACCACTCAGGTCGCGCGTGGCGAAGTCGGGCCGGTTCGCCAGGCCGATCCACACGGTGGGCGGTGCGAACAGGCTGTCCGCGCGGCCCGCTTCGACGAGGTCGAACAGGCGGTCCCCGTCGGGGGTGTCCAGGATGATGCTGGTCGCCCCGACCGCGAGGTAGGGCAGCAGGAACACGTGCATCTGCGCCGAGTGGTACAGGGGCAGCGCGTGCACGGGCCGGTCGCCGGCGCTCAGGTCGAGGGCGGTGATCGCGCTCAGGTACTCGTGCACCAATGCCCGGTGGGTCATCATCGCGCCCTTGGGCAGGGCGGTGGTGCCGGAGGTGTACAGCAGCTGCACCAGGTCCTCGGTGCGCGCCTCGGGTACGTCGCAGGGCGGCGCCCCGGCCAGCCGGGCGAGGAGGGAGTCGTCGGTGTCCCGCAGCGGGACCACCCGTACCCGCTCCGGCAGCCGGCCCGCGAGGCCCGGGTCGGCGAGGACGACCCTGCTGCCCGACTGGCCGACGATGTACGCCAGGTCGTCGCCGGTCAGGTTCTGGTTGACCGGCACATGCACCAGACCGGCGCGGGCGCAGGCGAGGAAGGCGATCAGGTAGGCGTCGGAGTTGTGGCCGTAGGCACCGACCCGGTCGCCCGGGGCGAGCCCCTCGGCGAGGAGGAGGCCCGCCGCGCGGGAGACGGCATCGTCGAGTTCCTCGTACGTCCAGCTGCGCTCGCGGTACTCCACCGCGACCCGTGCCGGGGTGCGCCTGGCACTGCGCCGCAGCACCCCGTCGACCGTGCTGCCGTGTCCCTGCATCATGACAGCCGATCCTCGGCCCGCCGCAGCCGCAGGTCAAGCACCCTCACACCATCCGGGTGCGGCCCTCCCAGTACGGATCCCGCAGCCGCCGCTTGTACAGCTTGCCGTTGGGATCACGGGGCATCTCGGTGGTGAAGTCGACGCTCTTGGGCCGCTTGTACCCGGCGAGCCGCTGCGCACAGTGGTCGAGCAGCGCCGCGGCGAGGGCCGGGCCCGGCTCGTGCCCGGGGGCCGGTTCGACCACGGCCTTGACCTCCTCGCCCCAGTCGTCGTGCGGGATGCCGAAGGCGGCGGCGTCGGCGACGGCGGGGTGGGCGAGCAGGACCGACTCGATCTCGGCGGGGTAGATGTTGACGCCGCCGGAGATGATCATGTCGATCTTGCGGTCGCGGAGGAAGAGGTAGCCGTCCTCGTCCAGGAAGCCGAGGTCCCCGACGGTGAAGAAGTCGCCGATGCGGTTCCTGCGGGTCTTCGCCTGGTCCTTGTGGTACGAGAAGGCGCCGGTGCTCATCTTCATGTAGACGGTGCCGAGCCCGCCCGGCGGCAGGCGGTTGCCGTCGTCGTCGAAGACCGCGAGTTCGCTGATGGGCCAGGCCTTGCCGACCGTGCCGGGCTTCTTCAGCCAGTCCTCGGCGGTGGCGAAGGCTCCGCCGCCCTCGCTGGCCGCGTAGTACTCCTCCACACAGTGCCCCCACCAGTCGATCATGGCTCGCTTCACATGGTCCGGGCAGGGGGCGGCGCCGTGAATGGCGTGCCGCATGGACGAGACGTCGTAGCGCTCCTTCACTTCGTCGGGGAGGGCCAGCAGGCGGTGGAACTGGGTCGGGACCATATGGGTGTGGGTGCACCCGTGGGTGTCGATGAGGCGCAGCATCTCCTCGGGGGTCCACTTGTCCATGAGGACCAGGAGGTGGCCGATGTGCAGGGACGCGCCCGCGAACTGGAGGACGGCCGTGTGGTAGAGCGGTGAGCACACGAGATGGACGTTGCCCTCGAACGGCCTGATGCCGAAGATCCCGAGGAAGCCGCCGAGGTAGGCCTCCTCGGGGGGCTTGCCGGGCAGCGGGCGGCGGATGCCGCGCGGGCGTCCGGTCGTACCGGAGGTGTAGTTCATGACCCAGCCGAGAGTTCGGTCGGCGGGCGCGGACCCGGGCTGTCCGTCGAGGAGTTCGGGGTACGGCCGGAAGCCCTGGACCGTGCCGACCGCGTAGCGGTGGGTGGCCGGGAGAGCGGCCTCGTCGGCGGCCTCGCGGGCCGCTACGGCGAAGCGCTCGTGGGCGACGAGCACCTTGGCTCCGGAGTCGGCGACGATCCAGGCGATCTCGGGGCCGACCAGGTGGTGGTTGACCGGGACGAGATAGAACCCTGCCTGGCTCGCGGCCAGGTAGGCGGTGAAGAACTCGACGCCATTGGGCAGGACGACGGCGAACGCGTCGCCCCGCTCCAGGCCCGCCGCGCGCAGCCCGTGGACGAGCCGGTTGGCGGCTGCATGCAGGCGTGAGGCGGTCCACTGCTCGCCGTCGGGGGCGATCAGGACCGTGCGGTCGGGGTTCTGGGCCGCCTGGGCCCAGAAGCCGGTGGGGGGTGTGCTCACGACTGGCCGCTCCTTCCGGCGATGCGGTTGATGCGGTCGACGGCCTGCTCGAAACCGCGGGTGAGGTCGTCGAAGACGGCCTGGACGCTGCGCTCGCTGGTCATCCGGCCGACGATCTGCCCCACGGGTGTGCCGAGCAGCGGCTCGACCTCGTACTTCTGGATGCGGGAGACCGCCTCGGCGACCAGCAGGCCCTGCAAGGGCATGGGCAGCGTGCCGGGCCCGGCGGGGTCGTCCCAGGCGTCGGTCCACTCGGTGCGGAGCTGGCGCGCGGGCTTCCCGGTCAGGGCGCGGGAACGAACGGTGTCTGCGGACCCGGCGGCGAGAAGCTTGCGGGTCAGGGCGGGCGAGTGGAGGTCCGCTTCTGTGGTGGTCAGCCAGATGGAGCCGAGCCACACACCCTGGGCGCCGAGGGTGAGGGCGGCCGCCACCTGCCGACCGCTGCCGATGCCTCCGGCGGCCAGCACGGGCAGCGGATCGACCGCCTCGACGACCTCGGGGGTCAGCACCATGGAGGCGATCTCCCCCGTGTGGCCACCGGCTTCGTAACCCTGCGCCACGACGATGTCGATGC
>NZ_JBFAET010000028.1:0-70219 GCF_040642095.1 Streptomyces sp. NPDC020362 | reverse complement strand
ATAAGCGCCACGCGCCGGCGGCGGCCCCGGGGGGCCCCCCCCCCCCCCCCCCGGCACCGGGGGGGGCCCGCCCGTTACCCACGGGGCGGCCCCCCCTCATGCCCCGCGTCACTCCAGCACGGCGTCGACCGAGAAGTACCGTCCCTCGGCGCGGCAGCGCTCCATGACCGCCTCGAACCGGGGCAGATGGCGCTCCTGCTCGTCCAGCAGCACAGCCGGGTCGAGTCGCTGCAGCAGCCGTCGCAGCACCAGGATCAGCCAGCCGGCGTCCGGTTCGGCTCCCTGGTGGTGCAGCCAGACCTGCACGCACGAGGCGGCCGCATGGTGCACGCAGTGCTCGGCCGCCGCCCGGGAGCCGACGACCGAGCCGGCGTCGATCCCGCGCTCGGCCACCCCGCCGTACAGCGCGGAGCGCCGCCGGTCCAGCGCGGCCGTCACCTCCGCGAGGTCCGCGGCCTGCTGCGGGGTGCACCGCGCCGCCGCCTGCTCGGCCAGTTCGGTGAGCGCGCCGCGCCAGGACCGGATGATCTCGTCCTGTCCGCCGGTCGTCAGCGTGAGTTCGTCACCGTCCGGCACCCACACGGGGGCCTCGCGGGAGAGGTCGAACAGCTCGCTCAGCACCTGCTCCGAACCGGGGACGGGACGGTCGTACACCTCGGCCAGGGCGGTCAACTGGGTGGCGATGAGGTGGAGGTTGACGTGCGTGGTGCCTTCGAAGATCGTGGTGATGGCGTGGTCCCGGCGGATCTTCTGGAAGGCGCCGGAGGCGACCAGCTCGCGGAGATAGCCCCGGGCGCCGAGCACCTTGGCCACGTGTTCGAGGACCTCCTCGCCGATCACCGGAACCAGGTACTTCACGACCGAGGACCACAGAGCCATGCGCGCCGGTACGACACTGAGCGCCCGCGCCACCGGGATCGCCGTGCACTCGGCCGCCAGCAGGTCCAGGTGTGCGCCCACGAGGTGTTCGCGCACCACCGGGATGCTGAGGATCGGACGGCCGTACAGCTGACGCCGGTGCGCGTAGTCGAGCCCTATCCGCAGGGCCGCGTCCATCGTGCCGAGGGACATCCCGCCGATGGCGGTCCGGGTGATCTGCAGACAGCGGACCATGTCGAGGCTGCCGCGGCCGGGCCGCCCGACGACGGCGTCGGCGGGGACGGGTGCGCCGTGCAGGGCGATGCCGCTCAGGTCGTGGCCGCGCAGCCCGACCGTGCGCACCACGGGCTTGGGTGTCCAGGAGCCGGGCGGCAGGTCCTCCTTGTCCGCCAGCAGAAGCATCGGGCCGCGGGGGCCGCGGGCAAGTACGGTGACGAAGCGTCCCTGGGTGGCGTTGCCCACCGGCCACTTCTCGCCGTCCAGGACGTAACGGTCACCGTCCCGACGGGCCGTGGTGGCGGTGGCCGCCACATCGCTGCCGGCGTCCGCCTCGGAGACGCCGAAGCACACCGCGTCCCCGGCCAGCACGCCCTCGGCCACGAGCTTGCGCTGCTCGGGGGTGCCCCACAGCCACACCGGCTGGGCGCCCAGCGCGCTCGAGCCGAACTTCACCGCCAAGGTCAGGTTGCGGCGCGCCACCGAGCGGATCAGTGCCTGAGCCGACTCCAGGTTGAGCAGTGTGCCGCCCACGGACTGCGGGACGAGACAGCCCGTCAGCCCCCAGGCGCGCAGGGTCTCGAACGCCCCCGGCGGTATCGCGTCACGCTCCTCGTGGGCGACGGTCTCGGCGAACGAGAACGGGCCGGACGAGGCGAGCGGATCCCCCAGCAGCTCCTCCAGCTCGGCAATCAGCCTCCTGGTGGGGCGAGGGACGGAATTCGGCTCCATTCAGCCACTCCTGTGCAGGGATTTCGGGATTCGTCGCCACGACGTCCCGGACCAGTGTCGCGATCTACCCGCCTCGTCCCCAGGCATGCGGCAGGCAACTCGTCATGCCCCCAAGTTGCCGAGACTGTGCCTAGGCTTCGCGGTTCGCGGTGGTCGAGAGTAGGCGGAGCGACTTGGCGGGAAATCGAAGGGATCACCGCGAATGACTACCGAGGCCCCTGGGGAACAGGACTCCACGCTTTTCACCCTGGAGAAGACCAGGGACAGTCTCATGGAGGTCGATGCGGCGTTCCGGGCCAATCTGAACTGGAACTACGGTGAGCGTAAAAACCGTATCTGGGCGCTCTATGAAAAGAACAAGAACGCCCAGTGGAATGCCACCACGGACATCGACTGGAATCACGACGTCCGGTTCGGTGAGCCGCTGAACGAGGCCGAGAGCGCCGGCCTCGCGTCCTTCGTCGTCGGCGAAGGCAGCCCGGTGCCCAGGGAACTGCTCAACCAGTTCCGCTGGGAGTACCTGGCCTGGATGATCAGCCAGTTCCTGCACGGCGAGCAGGGCGCCCTGGTGACCACCGCGCGCCTGGTGGAGACCGTGCCCGACATGGAGGCGAAGATCTACGCCGCCTCGCAGGTGGCCGACGAGGCCCGGCACGTGGAGGCGTACGCCAGGTACGTCGACGAGAAGCTGGGCACGTCCTACCCCATCAACCCCGGCCTGAAGGCTCTGCTGCGCGACCTTCTGCGGGAGTCGGACTGGGACATCGTCTACCTCGGCATGCAGGTCATCGTCGAGGGGCTGGCGCTGGCGGCCACCCGGCTGGCCAGCACCGGTTTCGGCGACCCCATCATCACCTCCATCACGCGGATGGTCGCCCGGGACGAGGCGCGGCACATCGGCTTCGGCGTCGTCTCGCTCACCGGGATGTACGACGAGATGACCAGCGCGGAGCAGGACGTGCGGGAGCAGTTCCTGCTGGAGTCCATCCATCTGATGTCCCGTCGCTTCCTGCTGCGGGAGGTCTGGGAGCGCATGGAGCTGGACGTCGAACGCGGCGTCACCTTCGCGATGAACGACCCGATGATGTTCGGCTACCGGCAGCTGCTGTTCCAGCAGGTGATCCATGTGCTGCGGCAGCTCGGGCTGCTCAGCCCGAAGATCCGTGAGCTGTTCCTCAGCGAGTCACTGGCCAAGCCCGAGGCGTTCCGCGGCATGGCCTAGGCCGTGCCGCGCGTGAGCCGAACGGAACGGAGGAGCGTGTCCGCACACCACGACGACATCGTCATCACCGGGCTCGCTGCCACCTCGCCCCTGGGCGGCACCGCCCGCAGCACCTGGCAGGCCCTGCTGGCCGGCGCCTCGGCGGCGGTCCCGCTGACCGAGGCCTGGGCCGCCGGCCTGCCGGTGCGCATCGCCGCCCCGGCCGCGGTGGAACCGGGGCCCCTGCTGGACCGCATCCAGGCCCGGCGCACCGACCGCGCGGCCCAGTTCGCCCTCGTGGCGCTGCGCGAGGCGTGGGCGGACGCCGGTTTCACCGGTGCCGCAGGCGCACCGGGGGCGCCCGCGGCGGAGCGGGTGGCCGTTGTCGTCGGCAGCGGTATCGGCGGGCTAGGCACCCTGTTGCCGGCCCATGATCTGATCCGGGCCGGCGACACCCGCCGGGTCTCCCCGTACACCCTGCCGATGCTGATGACCAACGCGGCGGCGGCCCTGTGCGCGCTGGAGGTGAACGCGACCGCCGCGGCACAGGCCCCCGCGACGGCCTGTGCGGCGGGCGCGGACGCCGTCGCCACCGGGCTCGACCTGATCAGGGCGGGCCGCGCCGACGTCGTCGTGGCGGGCGGCACGGAAGCGGTGATCAACCCCATGGCCATCACCGCGTTCGCCGCGATGAAGGCGCTGTCCCGCACCAACGACGCCCCGGCGTGCGCGTCCCGGCCCTTCGACAAGAAGCGCGACGGCTTCGTGCTCGGTGAAGGCGCGGCCCTGCTGGTCCTGGAGTCCGGACGGCACGCCCGTGCCCGCGGCGCCCGGATCTACGCGGAGCTGGCCGGAGCGGGGATGAGCGCCGACGCCCATCACGTGGCCCGTCCGCATCCGAGCGGTGCGGGGATGGCGCATGCCATCGAGCGTGCCCTCGACGACGCCGGTCTCGCGGCCGGGGACATCGGGCACATCAGTGCGCACGCCTCGTCCACGCCGGCGGGCGATGCCGCCGAGGCGACCGCCATCCGCTCGGCGCTCGACGGGCCGGGCCGCGCGGTGTCGGCGATCAAGGCGTCGGCCGGACACCTCATCGGTGCCTCCGGGGCGCTGGCGGCGGCGATGACGGTGCTGGCTCTGCACCACCGTGTCGCGCCGCCGATCGTCAACCTCGAGGATCCGGACGACGCATGCGACCTCGACCTGGTGCGTGGCGAGCCCCGGCCGCTGCCGCCCGGGGGACTGGCCGCCCTGTCCCACAGCGCGGGCTTCGGCGGGCACAACACCGTGCTGGCCTTCCGCAACCACCGTCCCGCGCCGGGAGTCCCCGGCCCCGGATGATCCGGACGGACGGAAGGTCCGGTACACAACACGGCGGCGCCGGCCGCGCGGACGAGCGGGGGAGGTCGTCCTGCGCGGCCGGCGCCTGTTCATGTGGCCGACATGGTCCGTGGCCCGCGCTCGGTCGGCTGTGGGCCGGTGCTCAGGCGGCGAGCGGCCAGTCTCCGCCGTGCGGCGCGAGGGCCAGGCGAACCTGCTCGGCGGTCGGCATGGTGGCCTCGCCGGCCTGCAGGTGCTTCTGGATGAGGTCGACTATGTCCTGGACCGTCTCGAGCCCCATGGTCTGCTCGTACGGCAGGGCGTCGAGCTCGAACAGGTCCTCGACGATGTAGCCCAACTCGGCCATCGCGAGCGAGTGGTAGGCCAGGTCGCTGATGAACTTGGTGGTCGATGTGACGTCCCTCTTGGCGGGGGCGAGGCAGTGGACCAGCTTCCCGATCACGTCGGGAACGAAGGCGGCATCGAGCGCGGTCGCGGTGTCAGTCATGCCAGGATCCTCGCCAGCCGGGCGGCCCGTCTCCAGGCAGGGGCTCCGGCAACGTCCAGGCAAGTAGCCGCGACCGCCGGAACTTGCCGTTCCGGCAGGCTGATTGCCGCCCCTTTTCCTGGGGACGGCTCCGATCACCCACCTACGATGAAGGTCATGAACAGCGGCGCTTCGCCGACACGGTCGGCCTCCTGGATCCTGGGCCGCGTCAGCGTGACGCGTCCCGGGACTCGGCTCATCTGCATACCCCAGGCCGGCGCCGGATCGGGCTCCTTCCGAGCCTGGCGGGACCGGCTGCCGCCCGGGATCGAACTCGCGCCGGTGGAGCTGCCCGGCCGCGGCACCCGCGCGGACGAGGAGCTGCCGCAGACGCTGGAGGAACTCGCCGAACAGCTGCTGGCCGGGCTGGCCGGGGAGCTGGAGCCGCCGTACGTGCTTTTCGGTCATAGTCTGGGCGGTCTGCTGGCCCACCAGCTCACCCTCCTGCTCCAGGAGCGCGGCGGTCCCGCCCCCCTCGCCACGGTGGTCGCGGCGGCACGCGCCCCGCACCGGCCGTCCGTCACGGAGATCCACACGGCCGACGACGGGGAACTGCTGCGCTGGCTCGCGGGCCACGACGCCCTGCCCCGGGAGATGTTCGACCACCCCGACTTCCTGCGCCAGGTGCTGTCCGTCCTGCGCAGGGACCTCGCGCTCGCCGAGTCCTACGTCGTGGCACCCCCCATGCCACTGCACACACCCCTGCACGTTCTCGGAGGCGTCGAGGACCCGGTGGTGCCGACGGCCGAGCTGCACCACTGGTCCGCCTGTGCGGCGGGCGAGTTCTCCCTGACCCTCCTGCCGGGCAGTCACGGCTTCCCCCAGCGGGATCCCGCTGCCGTGCTGGACGCCCTCGGCAGGGCATTGCCCGGGGCCTTACGGCCCGACGACGAGCAGTAGGTGAATATGACTCCCCCCACGACCTGGCTCCTGGCCGCGCAGCACCAGCCGATGGACGACAAGGTGCTGATCCTGATCAATGTGGCCGTCATTCTCGTCATCTCGGCCATCGTGATCGGCTCGCAGTTCAACGTCCGTGAGGTCAGAGCCCAGACCTACTTGTGGTGCGTGCTGCTCGGCCTGCGCGGCCTGCTGCCCCCCGGGCCGAGTGAAGCCACCGTGTCCGGCATCACGTTCCTCGTGATCGGCCTGGCCTTCTCCTTCGGGTTCGGCTACTACCGGGGCCGCACGATCCCGATGTGGCGGGACCAGACGGGCCGGCTGCTGCGCAAGGGCAATCGCACCACCATGTACCTGTGGCTGGGCAACCTGCTGGAGCGGTTCGTCCTCGGCGCTGTTGCCGCGGTGTTCTTCGGCGAGCCGTTCAACGGCACCGGCATCTGGCTCAGCGTCGGCGTGACCCTGGCCGCCCAGCAGTGGGTCATGCAGCGTCGCGCCCCCGGCATCACCGAGATACGCCCCTACGGACCGTCCTCCCCGGCCGTCCAGGAGAACGGCGCGGAAACAGGGAGCTGACTTTCTCGCCAACCTTGCAGCCGCGAGGGGCGGGCGAGGGGCTTCCATTCCCAAGAGGGCTGCGGTGCACGATAAGTGCTGCGGTGCCAGACAAGTGCTGCGGTGTCAGACAAATGATGCGCCGCCGGACAAGTGATGTGGTGCCAGATACGGACGGAGCCTCTGGCAGCACAGATCTGCCGGAGGTTTCACGCATGGACCGATATCAGCGACAAACCGACGGTTGAAAGGGTTCGCCGAGCCCGCCGCCGCCTGGCGCATCACCCACAGCCACGAGGCGTTACCTAAACCGGTTCAATGAGAAGTTGCCGGTCCCGGCAATTGCCTATCCGCCCGGCAACTGGAGTCCGAATTCAATCGATGGCATAGTCACTGGCCACAGCATGGACTTGCTGTACGACACGACGGGTTATGCTCAAGACGGACTAATGTAAGGTAAATTTTCCGTAATGGAGCTTGCTTTGAGGCGGTTGTTTGTGGATAGGATCAACTAAATCTTCGAGGGAGCGCGGAACTCCGACGAGAGTCCTCTAGGCTCCTGAAGTGATACCAGCTGCCATCGATCAATGAATCCCCATATCGTTCGGCATGACGTCCAATTCATATCGGGTGGCACGCAGGATTTCTGAATTACCGTACGGGGGCAAGAAGTGAATAGTCATGGACAGTAACCAGCTCGGCGCCATGCTTGTGGCTCGCCGAAAACTGGTGGGCTGGAGCCAGGAGAAGTTAGCGGAACGCTCGAACGTCAGCGTACGCACCATCAGAAACCTCGAAACGGGAGCCATCAAGAACCCGCGCCGCAGCTCGGTGGGGCTGCTGCTGGAGGCTCTGCGGTCGGTGACCGATGACAACGATTCCCCGGTCCCGCATCGGGGCCGCTCGGGCGTCTCGGCCGAGGCGTTCCTGCCGGGCTTCGAGCTGGATCTGCTGACCGATGCCGTGGAGGTTCCGGCCGACGCGAAGTGGACCGGAATCCGGCCGAAGACGGATGTGACCATCGGCCGGCAGGCCGACGTGGCGCATGTGATGACCACGCTGCGCCGGGGCTGGCCGCTGATCCTCACCGGGCCCGTCGGAGTGGGCAAGACCCGGCTGGCGCTGGAATGCGCCGCCCGTATGCTGCCCCGCTACCGGGACGGCGTGGCGGTGCTGGAGCTGGGCTCGCTCACTCCAGAGAACGCCGACGCCCGCGCCGCCGCCGAGGTCCGCCGCCTCATCGACCAGGTCGTCCCCGCGGACGGCGCGTCGGGCGGCTCTCCGGGGGCGGAGCCGGAGATGCTCCTCGTGATCGACAATGCCGAGCATCTGCTCGACGCCGTCACCGCCGAGGTGAAGGCACTGCTCGCACGGCATCCGGGCCTGCACATCCTGATCACCTCGCTGCGCGCGCCGGCGTTGCTGCCCGCCGACCTGTGGGAGGTGGCGCCGCTGTCCTGCGACTGGACGGAGGGCGCAGGCGGCTACCCGCCGGCCGCCGAACTGTTCTTCCGCCGGGTGCACACCGCGGTCCCGACCCTCGACCTCAGTGACCAGATGCAGGACGTGGTGGAGCTGTGCCGGCGGCTCGGCGGGATCCCGCTCGCCGTCGAGCACGCCGCCTTCCGGCTGCGTTCGGTCCCCCTGCGCATCCTGATCGACGGGCAGCCGGTGCTGCCCATGCTCCACCAGGACGACGTGGGCGGGCTCTCGCACGGGCGCTCGCTGCACCGCAGCATCGCCTGGGCCTACGGCCTGCTCGACGGCTGCCAGCGCAGCGTTCTGCGGCAGTTGCTGCGACTGCCCGAGGAATTCTCCATCCGTGACGTTCTGGAGAGTGCCGCCGACTGCGAGCAGCCCGAGTCCGGAACCATCGACGTTCTTTCGGATCTGGTGGACTTCTCCGCGATCCAGGTCAGACGAAACCGTCAGTACGCCTACCGCATCTCCGGAATGATGCGCGAATACATCGGCGCGGTCTCCGTCTGAGCCGCTGCGTATCCACACCGCTTTTCCCATCTTTCCTCGCCGAGTCTTTCCATGAGCACGAGGAGACCTTATGACGGTCATGACAGATGGGCAGGAGGAGAAAGCGGAGACAACGCCGCAACTCACCCCTGTCATCGATACCGACGTCCACGAGATGATCTCCGGACCGAGATTTCTCTTCTACGTCGAAGAGCCCTATCGGAGCAGAATTCACATCAACAACTGGACGGGCACCCATCTGCCCTACACCTGGCCCACCACGGGTGGAGTGGCCAGGCCGGACACCATCCGGACGCCCGGTGAGCGCGCTGGCGGCGACCTCAACATGATGAGGGAGCAGCACCTCGACCCGTACAACATCAAGTACGCCGTGCTCACCGGCCTGCTCTACCCCACAGAGTTCAAGGTGCAGCCCGACTTCGCCGCCGCGATCGCACGGGGCTACAACAACTGGCTGATCAAGGAGTGGCTGCGCAAGGACGAGCGGCTCCTCGGCTGCATGCACATCGCGGCCCAGGACCCGGCCTCCGCCGTCGCGGAGATCGACCGGATCGGCCCCCATCCGAAGATCGTGCAGATCATGCTGCCGGCGATGTCCCACGACACCCTGGGCCGGGACTTCTACCACCCGATCTACGAGGCCGCCGTCCGTCACGACCTCGCCATCGGCTTCCACCACGGCACCACCACCGAGACCGCGGTCGGCCTGCCGCCGTACTTCGTCGAATGGCACACCGCGGCGACCCAGGCATGGCAGTCGCAGCTGATCAGCCTGGTGGCGGGCGGGGTGTTCGACAAGTTCCCCACGCTGCGGGTGGTGATGGTCGAGTCCAGCTGGACCTGGCTGCCGCATCTGATGTGGCGGTTCGACAAGAACTACCGCGCGCTGCGCCGGGAGATCCCCTGGGTCAAGCGGCTGCCCAGTGAATACATTCGCGAGCAGGTCAAGTTCACCACGCAGCCGATGGAGAACCCGGACAACCCCCAGCATCTGCTGGACATGTTCGAGATGGTCGGCACCGACGAGTTCCTGATGTTCTCCTCGGACTACCCGCACTGGGATTCCGACAGCCCCGAGCGCTCGCTTCCGTCGTGTTTCTCCCCGGAGCTGAAGCAGAAGATCCTCTACGACAACGCCGCCAAGTTCTACCGGATCGGGGAGTACGCACAATGACGGCCGCTGCGCGTGCCTCCGACCGTACCCGCCACGAGGTGTGCCCGATCGGCGAACTCCCACCCGGTCACATGCGCCTGTTCACCACGGGCAGGCGCCGCATCCTCGTGGCGGCCTTTCCGGGCGGCGAGTACCGGGCCATGTCCGACTACTGCCCGCACCACGGGGCCTCGCTCTCCGCCGGGCAGCTGGAGCGGATGTGGCAGGCGGGACCGGACGGCCGGCACGTGGCCGACCCCGACCGCTGGGTGATCGTGTGCCCTTTCCACAACTACGAGATCGATGCGCGCACCGGCTGCCCGGTGGTGAAGCTGGGCCGCTCCCGGGCGGCCACCTACGAGGTGGCGGTCGAGGCCGGCACGGTCGTGGTCTACGTCTAACCCGAGTGGGGATCGATGACAACGGTGGATACTCCCGCCTGCGCCGAGGAAGACGGCGGGGCATCGGACAGCGCAACTTCTCCGCCGGACGGGTGTTTGCCACGTCTGGTCGACAGCACGAAACTGATCGGCGACCCCCGGGACAGCGCCGTCGTCCGGGCTTCGCACCGCGTCTACGAGCACTTGGTGGCGATGTTCGCACCGGGCCTGATCGAGGCGGCGTTCGACCTCGGGGCCTTCGTCGCCCTGGCGGACGGGCCGGCCGGCGCGGCCGAGCTGGCCGAGCGCCTGGACGCCGATCCGCTGGGCGTACGGGTGCTGCTGGACGGGCTGTCCTGCTACGAGATCGTGTACCGGGAGAGCACCGGGGAGGGGGGCCATCGTTACCGGCTCGCCGACGGCATGGCCGAATGCCTGCTGCCCGGCGGGCTGTACAGCCTGGCGGGCCGGATCCGGTACGACCGGGCCATCGGCTGGGACGCCTGGCGCGACCTGGCCCAGCACGTCAAGCACCCCGCCCGTGACGAGTCCGGCGCCTACCGCGCCAACCAGCTCTCGGCCGAGGACTACGAGTCCGTGGCCCGCGGCATCAACTTCTGGGCGCCGCCCATCGTCGAGGCCCTGGCGGGACTGCTGACGGACGCCGACTGGAAGGAGGAGACGGCCCGCTCGATGCTGGACATCGGCTGCGGGACCGGCATCTACAGCCAACTGCTCCTGCAGCGGTTCAAGGCACTGACGGCCACCGGTCTGGACGATCCCCGGATCGTGCCCATCGCCGCTGAGCAGGCCCAACGGCTGGGTGTGGGCACCCGGTTCAGCCCGGTCTCCCAGGACTTCTTCCAGCAGCCGTGGCCCGACGCCCAGGACCTCGTACTGCTCGTCAACATCTTCCATCTGCAGACCGCCGACGGTGCCCAGGAACTGATGCACCGGGCACGGCAGGCGGCCCGCGAGGACGGGGTGGTCGCGATCGTCGACCACATCGTGGACGACGACAGCGGTCCGCAGTCGCCCCACAACCGGTTCTTCCGCCTGTTCTCGGCGTCCATGCTCGTCACCGGCGGCGGTGACTCCTTCTCGCTCGCCGAGTACGACCAGTGGCTCGAGCGGGCGGGTCTGCGCCGGACGGCGCTGGTCGACACCCCGATGCACCGCATCCTGCTCGCCCGACACGCATGACACACCCGGCAGGCACGCCGAGCGGGCTCTCTCTGCTTGCTGTATCCCATCTTCGTCTGGAGGCAAGGACGTGACCGAAAACCTGGTGCTGGACGCGGCGAGAATGACCGCTTCCGACATTTTCAACGCCACCGTCGCCTCGTCCGCGATCGGCGCGGCCTGGGAGGTCGGCGCACTCGACGAGCTCGCCGGCCACGACAAGCTCGACATCGCCGAGTTCGCAGACCGCCAAGGGCTGGACCCGTCGGCGACCGAGGGCATGTTCCAGGCCCTGGCCAGCGTGCGCATCGTGCAGCGCAGCGCGGGCATGGTGCTCCCCGACGTCAACTTCACCGAGGTCTTCCGGGCCAAGGCCTTCTACCACTGGCTGTCCCGGGGCAGCGCGGCGCTCTTCGCCGACATGCCCGCAGTGCTGCGGAACGAGAACCGGTCCGGGCAGTTCTACCGGCGCGACTCCTCCGCGATAGCCGTCGCCTGCCGGGACATCAACGCCAACTTCTTCGACCCGGTCTTCCACGAGGTCGTGGGCAAGCTGGAGTTCACCAAGATCGCGGACCTCGGCTGCGGCAGCGGGGAGCGGATCATCAGCGTGCTGCGCGGCAACCCGGACGCGACCGGGCTGGGCATCGACATTGCCGAAGGCGCCCTGGGCGTGGCCGAGGAAGCGGTCCGGGAGGCGGGCTTCGACGACCGGATCTCGTTCATCCTGGACGACGCCACCGCGCCGGCTCCGCATACCGAGTTCGCCGATGTCGACCTGCTGACGAGCTTCCTGATGGGGCACGACCTGTGGCCGCGCGACAACTGCGTGGCCTCGCTGCGGCGGCTGCGGGCGGCCTTCCCCAACGTCCGGCGGTTCCTGCTCGGGGACACGGCCCGGACCACCACCATCCCGGACAGCGAGATCCCGGTCTTCACCCTGGGCTTCGAGGTGGCGCACCGGATGATGGGCGTCTATCTGCCGACCCTGGAGGAGTGGGGCGGAGTGTTCGAGGAGGGCGGCTGGCGGCTGGTCGCCGAGCACCGGGTGGAGACGCCGGCGGACAGCGTGATCTTCGAGCTGGAACCGCTCGCTTCCTGACCCTAAGGCGCGCCGGGGGCACGGACCCCACGGTGTCCACGAGTTCACCGCCGGCACCGGCCGGATCGGCGTCGGTGTCGGCGGTGAACTCCACAGGACCGCGGTGTCCGGAACGAGGAGGCCTCTGCCTGCGGCAGCGACCGGTTCCCGAGCACCGTCCTGCGTACGCGGCTGGTCTGCACACAGCACGCTGTGAGCAGACCTGCCGCGTACGGCTGTGCCCGGTGTCAGCTGTACCGCTCGTCGAGATACTCCGAGAGGCGCTGCCGATTGACGATCAGACGTGAGGTCTGTGAGATGTCGATGAGTCCGTTGTTCCGGAAGGACTTGAGGAAGAGGCCGATACGGGATCGGGTGGTGCCCACCATCCTGGCCAGCTCTTCGTGAGTGATCCGCTGCTCGATGCGCGGGGTGCGTCGATCACCTTTACCCAGCTTGTCGGCCAGGTCGAGCAATATCGTTCCGAGGCGCTGTTCGCTGTCGACGGTCAGCAGGTCCGTTATCGCCTGCTGCTGTTCGGACAGCCGGTGGGACAGGTAGGCGACAAAATCGTCGATCAATCCCACTTCGGTGATGGTGCTGATGAAGCGCGAGTACGGCACCCGGTACATGACGCAGTCCTGCATCGCAATGGTCGACTCCTCGCGCGCCATCCCCCATGCGCCCTGTTCCCCGAACATTTCACCCGGAGAACATATGCGCAGCAGGCACTCTTTTCCGCTGCGTGAGAACGTGACCGTCTTGAGCCGTCCACTCTCGAGGAAGTAGATGTTCTGATCGATGTCGCCGCAGCTGTAGGCGTAGTCGTTCTTCTCGAGTGTGAGGCGCGTGCCGACCAGAGGTCCGTCCACCAGGAGATCTCTCAGTCCGCTCATGAACTCGGCGGACGTCGGGAGGGCATGCGCGGTGCTCATCGGTCGTGTACTCCCCGTGCAACTCAAAGCAGTTGGATGAGCCGACTGCGTTCTGTGAATCATGTCCGCGCCGGGTCGGCGGCTCCGCGTGCCGAGAAGTCCGGATGTGCCGGATCTTTTCGTGATGCAACGGCGGGAGCCGCCGTGCCGCAGTGGCGGGAGTATTTACTCACGGGGTTTAGCTTAGCCAACTCGGCAACTGATGTGTAGTCGCCATCTATGTGCCTTCCGGGAGGGCGGACGAGCGCCTGTTCCTGGTCGGTCACTCACTGCGCGGAATGGGAATGCGGAAGGATTCGATGCCGTCAGGGTTTCACCATGCGATCGACAGCTGCTGGGGGCCGCGGAACAACATGCCCGTCTTCCACGGGATCTCCTGAGCCGGCACGCTCAGGTGTACATCCGGGAAGCGTTCGAGCAGCGTGCCGATCGCCACCTGCAGCTCCATGCGCGCGAGCTGGGCGCCGAGGCAGTAATGCGCTCCATGGCCGAGTGTCAGGTGCGGGTTCTTCTCCCGGGTGATGTCCAGCCGGTCCGGATCGGTGAACACCCGGGGGTCACGGTTGGCGTGGGACACGGGTGCCAGGACCCCCTCACCGGCACGCACCGTGCCGCCGCTCAGCTCGACGTCCTCCGTCGCGATACGGGCATTGACGATGCCGATGCCGAGCGGAACGAAGCGCAACAGCTCCTCCACCGCGCGCGGCAGCAGCTCGGGCTGCTCGCGGAGCAGGGTCAGCTGGTCCTCGTGGGTGAGCAGAACGTAGATCATGTTGGCCAGCTGATGAGCCGTCGTCTCGTGCCCGGCGATGAGCAGCGTGACCGCGAAGGTGATCAGCTCCTCCTCGGAGAGGCGGTCCTCGTCGTCCCTGGCCGCCACGAGGACCCCCAGCAGGTCGTCGTGGTGGGCCGCCCGGCGCGCCGCCACCAGGTCCGCCAGGTAGCAGTAGAGGGCGAAGTTGGCCGCCGCCACCTCCTCCTTGCTGTACGTCGTGGAGGACATGATCATCTCGGACCAGTGCTGGAACCTGCCCCGGTCCTCGTAGGGCACGCCCAGCAGCCGGCAGATCACCGCGACGCTGAACGGTTCGGCGAGGTCCTTCACGGCGTCGGCCGGCGGCCCCTTGCGCGCCATGTCGTCGATGAGGCCGGAGGCGAGCTCCTCGAGCCAGGACTGCATCTCGCCGATCCGCCGCGGGGTGAACGCCTTGGACACCAGGCGGCGAAGGCGGGTGTGGTCCGGGGGATCGATGCTGAGGATGTTCTCGCTGCGCAGGCTCAGCGGCGTGGTGCGCGGAGTGTCCTCACCCACCGAGGCCCGGCTGAAACGCGGGTCCGAGTTGACGATCTTGACATCGTCGTGACGAGCGACCAGCCAGCCCTCGGCGCCGTACGGAAGCTGCACCCTGGCGAGAGGTTCCTGCTCCCGGAGTTCGGCGACCCGCGGATGGATCTCCAGCCCGTTCGTCGGTCCCTGGAAGGGGTAGCTGTACACCCGTCCTGTCTCGGTCATGCCGTCCCACTCCTTCTGCTCCTGCCCGCGGCCGGGCCGGACTTCCCCCGTGGGCCGAAGGCCCGCGTGAAGCTCTTTTGCTTCGGAGCCTGATCGAACGGTCCCGCCAGGTCTGCTCACTGTTGAGCAGTGAGCGCTTCTTGCCGGAAGCTCCGGGTCCGTGGGCGGTGTGAGAAGAACGGTGCGGTGCCGAACACCCCGTGGCGCACGGTCCGCCGGTGGTCGGCCGGGGGCACGGATGGGGGAGCGGGCCATCCGTGCCCGTCCCGGCCGGACTCCTCGGCCCGGGCGTGCGCAGCCGGTTCACCCCCCCCGGCAATTTGCCGATCTCCACGTGGTATCCGCGGGGGCCCGGACGGTGCGGACCGCCGCTCGCGGGGAGCGCGCCGCCACCCGCACCGCCGGGCCGCTCCCCTCCCGGGTGCGGCTTCCGTCAGAGCCCCGTCACCCGCGCCACCGTGAACGGCGTCTGCGGTACCCCCGAGCCCATCGGGCCGCCCTTGTCGAACTGGGAGCGGACGACCAACAGGCCTTCGCGGGTGTGGGCCAGGGTGGTCGGAATCTGGAGCGCGGGGTCGGTCAGACGGCGGCGGAGGCGGGCCGTGGTGCCGTCCGGGGACAGCTCCCAGCGGGTGAGGGTGTTGGTGGCGTTGTGCGCGGCCCACAGCGTGCGACGGTGCACTTCCAGGCCGTCGCCGTTGACCAGGTCACCTCCTTCCAGGGTGACTTGACGCACCGAGCCGGTGCCGGTGTGCACGCGGTAGAGGCCGCCGCCCGTCATGTCGACGGCGAACAGCAGGCGTCCGGTGGGGTCCGCGGCGATGCCGTTGAGGGTGTACGCGCCGGACTGGTGCGGGGGCACGGCGCTGCTCAGGTCGTAGCGCTCGGTGAGCGGTGCGCGGCCGCCGCGGGCGCGGGTCACCTCGTCCGGGGTGACGCGGTAGATCACCGGCCGCACGCTGTCGGTGGCGTAGGCCGTGCCGTCCGCGGTGATCACGAGGTCGTTCACGAAGCGCGCGGCGCCGGCCGGGACCTCGAAGCGGGCGGCGAGCGAGCGGTCGCGCAGGTCGTAGACGTCGATCCCGGCGGTCGAGTCGATGACCCACAGGCGGCCCGCCCGGTCGACCTTCAGTCCGTTCGCCGTCGTACGGCCGTCCGCGCCCGCGGGGAGGAAGACCTCTGCCGTGCGGCGTCCGGCGGCGGCACGGTAGACGGCGCCGGTGGTGTAGGAGCCGACGTACGCGTCCCTCGTGCGTGCGTCGAGAGCGATGCCCTCCGGGTAGGCCCGGTCGCCGGGGAGGGCGAAGGCCGTGGAGATGCGGGGGCCGGTGGCCGCGACCGCAGCGGGGGCGGTGGCGGCGACGGCCAGGGCGGCCGCGCCGGTCAGGAAGGTGCGGCGGTGGATCGAACGGGACACGTCAGTGCCTCTCGGTTCGGGTGCTCACTGTATGACGAATTCGAATCTAGATTAGACCTCTAATCATCGCCAACGGATTAACCTGTCGCGGGTGACCTCCATGCCCGCCTCCGAGCGCCTCGGCTCCCACCTCAAGCGGGCCGAGCAGGCCCTCAACGCGACCAAGACCGCGGTCCTGAAGCCGGCGGGCGTGACGGTCGCGCAGTACGGCGCCCTGCTGCACCTCGCCGGCAACCCCGGCATCTCGGCCGCCGCCCTGGCCCGGCTGTGCGGGGTCACCCCGCCCACCATGAACACGGTCCTGAAGAACCTCCAGGACCGCGACTACATCGCCCGCACCCCGCACGAGTGGCACAGGAACGTCCTGGAGACCCGTCTCACCGAGGAGGGGCGCGCGGTCCTCGCCGACGCCGACGCCCGTGCCGTACGCGTCGAGCGGGCTCTGTCCGCCGCGTTCACCGACGAGGAGCGGGACACCCTGACCGGGCTGCTCGCCCGCTGTGTCGGCGTGCTGGAGGAACAGCGCCCCGCGGCCCCCTGACGGCCGTTCATGTCCCTCGCGGCAGCCCCCTCGGGCCCTTTGACGGGCTCATCGGGCCCTTTGACGGGCCGTGGGGCTCGTGACGGCTCCCCGGGCCCCTGACGGGCTCGTCAGCCCCCTGACGGGAGGCCGCCCACCCCCATGGCGGGATACGGTGCCGGGTCCGTCACCCAGCCCGCCATCAGCACCAGCCGCGACTCGCGGTCGACCGCGAGGAAGCCGAAGGGGCGGTCGAAGGCCACGCGGACGACCGTTGTCTCGTAGTGGTACTGCGGGGCGGCGCCGGCCGGCACCGGCATGACCGCGGTCACCGCCGCCGCCCGGAAACCGAGCGCGCCGAACCGGGCGAGGGCGGACTGGCGGGCCGCACCGATGGCCAGCGGGAAGGGGCTGACGCCGGGGAAGTGGGCCTGGCGGACGTCCTGGGCCGCGCCGAGCCCGAAGAGGCCGGGCAGCGCCAGCAGGTCGTGGTCGGCCCGCACCTCGTACGCCACCGTCCGCACGTCCAGCGCGATCGGCTCCGGCGCGGTGGCGGGCTGCTTCTCCACGTGCAGGCCGGGGCCGACGTGCCCGAACGGCAGCGCGCCGCCGCCGGTGACCGCGAACGCGCGGTCCACGACCCCGACCCCGGCGCCGAGCACCTGACCGGGCGTCATCCGCTCCTCGCCGAGCACCAGATGGACGTCGACGCCGTTGTCACCGGGCACCGTCAGCGCGGTGACGAAGCCGTCCGGCGTACCCGCCACGCCGACCCGGTCCGGCCGTACGCTCCTGCGGTGCAGCCCGAGCAGCGAACGGCCCTGCCAGGGCCCGGACTCCGGGCGCAGCACCGTCTCGGTGAACGGCTGGCGCCAGTCCGTGCGCAGGGCGAGGGCACCGGCCAGCACCATGCGCGCGTCCCGGGTCAGCGTCACCGGCATGCGCTCCACGAGCCCGCCGGTCCGCTCGGCCGCCCAGGAGTCCAGCTGCTCCTGTGCGGTGACGAGGTCGTCGCCGAACATCCCGTGCGTCCGGGCCGGCAGCCCGGCCCGCCATTCCTCCCGCAGCTGCAGCGTGTGGTGCGTCCACAGGCCGAGGGCCGAGTCCAGACCGGAGACCGCGTCCAGCGCGGACAGCAAGTCCCGTGCGGCGGCGGCCGCCTGCTCCGCCGGCACGCCGAGCGCCCCGGCCAGCTCCGCCCGCGCGGCCCCCGTCGCGCCGTCGGCCAGGAAGGCCAGCAGGGGCCAGACCCCGGCCGCCGAGAAGGCCGTGCCCTCCGCGGGCGTCTGTGCCGCCCATCGTGCGGTGAGCCCGTTCACTACCCGCACGGTGGCGCCGTCCACCCCGTTCCCCGCCCGGTGTTCCACCCTCATTCCGCCCCCACTCGTGCCCCGCTTACCATGCGGCCAGTCGTACGTCAGTCAGTCGCCGGGCCCTCGCCCGTCCTGTGCTGCCGCCGCCCTACCCAGGAGCACGGTACCGGTGTCCATACCCCCGCCCCCCGGCCCCCATCAGCCAGAAGACCCGTACCGGCCACCTCAGGCTCCCTATCAGCAGGGGCCGTTCGCGCCGCCGGCGTACTCGCAGGGCGGGCAGAACCCGTACGGGCCGCCGGCGTATCCGCAGGGCGGGCAGAACCCGTACGGGCCGCCGGCGTATCCGCAGGGCGGACAGGACCCCTACGGGCCGCCGGCGTACCAGCCGTGGGCGCAGGGCTACAGCCCCTACAACCGGCCGGCGCCCGTCAACGGTCTCGCCGTCGCCTCCCTCGTGCTGGGCGTGCTGTGCTGTGTGCCGGGCGTGGGGCTGGTGCTCGGGCTGGTCGCGCTGCGCCAGATCCGCCGGCGGGGCGAGCGCGGTACGGGGCTGGCGGTCGGCGGCTCGGTGCTCTCCGGGATCGGGCTCGCGCTGTGGGCGCTGATGCTCGCCACGGGCGGCGCGTCCGACTTCTGGGAGGGAGTCAAGGACGGCGCGCACGACGGCGCGAGCATCTCGCTGGCCAAGGGGGAGTGCTTCGATGCACCCGGCGGTTCGCTGAGCGGCACGACGTACGACGTCGACAAGGTGCCCTGCTCCGGGGAGCACGACGGCGAGGTGTTCGCCTCGTTCCGGCTGAAGGGCGGGGTCTACCCCGGCGACGACTCGGTGACCGGCACCGCCGACGAGCGCTGCTACGGCCTGCAGGACAGCTACGCCATGGACGGCTGGGCCGTCCCCGACGACGTCGACGTGTACTACCTCACGCCCACCGGGGGCAGCTGGTCCGCGGGCGACCGTGAGGTCACCTGTGTGTTCGGCAGCGTGTCCGAGGGCGGGAACCTGACCGGTTCCCTGCGCAACGACGAGACCGTCCTCGACGCCGACCAGATCGCCTATCTGAAGGCCGCGCACGTCCTCAACGCGGCCCTGGAGTCCGCCCCGGACGCGCAGTACGTCGAGGAGGACCTGCCCGGGCACAAGGCGTGGGCGGGCCGGGTGTCGACGGCGCTGGCCGAGCAGGCCCGGATGCTGCGGGGGCGCGAGTGGCCGGCCGGCGCCCGCACGCCGGTCACCGCGCTGGAGGCAGACCTGGACCAGGCGCGGGCCCAGTGGGCGAAGGCCGCGAAGGCGAAGGACGCGGACGCCTTCTACCTGTCCTACGGCGCCGGTCTGCGGCTGCTGGACCCGAAGGAGGCGGTGCCCGCGCGCAAGGCCCTGGGCCTGAAGACCACCCCGCCCGCGCGTGACGGCCGTGACAGCGGTGACGGCGGAGCCGGCGGCGGCAGCGGAGGCGACCGTCTGGAGGTGTGATCGCGGCCATAGCGGGGAGAAAGCGCCTGGTAAAGCCCTCCCCGGCCACTTGTCATCACATCGAGTGATTCTCTGGCCTTTGCTTGCATGGCACAACCCACGGTTGCCAGGCTGTTGCTGTCTGTACAACCTGATGGGAGCGGCCAGTGACTTTCGGTGAGCAGCCGGCGTACCTGCGCGTCGCGGGTGATCTCCGCAAGAAGATCGTCGACGGTTCACTGCCTCCGCACACCCGGCTCCCCTCCCAGGCCCGCATCCGCGAGGAGTACGGCGTCTCGGACACGGTCGCGCTGGAGGCCCGCAAGGTGCTGATGGCCGAAGGCCTGGTCGAGGGCCGCTCCGGCTCGGGGACGTATGTGCGCGAGCGGCCGGTGCCCCGGCGCGTGGCCCGTTCCGGGTTCCGTCCGGCCGCGGGCGCCACGCCCTTCCGGCAGGAGCAGGCCGACGCCTCGGTGCGCGGCACCTGGGAATCGAGCAGCGCGCAGGCCGAGGCCGGGGCCGTCATCGCCGAGCGGCTCTCCATCGAGCCCGGCGAGCGGGTCATGTGCACCAAGTACCTGTTCCGGGAGGCGGGGGAGCCGATGATGCTCTCCACCTCCTGGGAGCCCCTCGCCGTCACCGGACGGACCCCCGTGATGCTGCCGGAGGAGGGCCCGCTCGGCGGCATGGGAGTCGTCGAGCGCATGCGGGCCATCGACGTCATCGTGGACAACGTCACCGAGGAGGTCGGAGCCCGCCCCGGCCTTGCGGAGGAACTGCACGTCCTGGGCGGCGTCCCCGGCCATGTGGTCGTGGTCGTCCAGCGCACCTACTTCGCCTCGGGCCGCCCCGTGGAGACCGCCGACGTCGTGATCCCGGCCGACCGCTACCGGGTCGCGTACCACCTCCCCGTGAAGTAGCGCACACCCTGGCACGCCCTCGGGTGGCACCCTCGTTGCGGTACCCCTGCCCCGGCTCCCGGCCGTCCGCCGCAATCCGGCCGTTCTCGCAGGTGATCCCGGGTCCGTCCGATATGCCCCCGGTGCACGACATCGGCCTGGTGGACGGCGCGTTCGCCATCGTGCGCCCCCTGGGTTCTGGCTGGTTGCGTACCTCTTTGTGAAAAGGCGTATTCGCTGCGTGAAGGTAGGGCGTACGCTCGGGCATATGCGGATTGCGGTTTCCTTAGGCGGGGCACGGCGGAGGCCCGGGACGGGTCGGGGGTCCCCCTGCGGCGGAGGTCCCTCCCGTACGAGCGCAGTCGAGCGTGGGGGAGCGGCCGGGAGTGGGGGAGGGCGGGGCAGTGCAAGAAGGAACGGTGGGGGCGATGAGTGAGGGCACGGTCTCCCTGCCCTGGATCGTGATACGGCAGGACGACAACGGCAATCGCTACCGTGTGGGGCGGTACGCGACCCGGGCCGAGGCGCAGAAGATCGCCGACAGCCTCGACGACCGCGGCCACAAACAGCTCTACTGGGTCGAGCGCATCGTCCAGAACGGGGACGGCTCTCAGAACTGACCCTCAAACGGGGACGGCAGCGCCCGGAACTGACCCCTCGTGCGCTCCCGTAGGCTCCGCTCCATGACCGAACGGATCGTGGTGGTGGGAGCCGCTCTGCTCGACGCCGGCCGGCTGCTCGCCGCCCGTCGCAGCGCGCCCCCCGAACTGGCCGGGCGCTGGGAGCTGCCCGGGGGCAAGGTCGAGACCGGAGAGCGGCCCGAGGACGCCCTGGTGCGTGAACTGCGCGAGGAACTCGGCATCGACGCCGAGCCGGTCGAGCGTGTGCCGGGGGAGTGGCCCCTGGGATCCCCGTACGTCCTGCACGTGTGGACCGCCCGCCTGCGCCCCGGTTCGGCCGATCCCCGCCCTCTCCAGGACCATGACGACCTGCGTTGGCTCACCCCCGACCGGCTCTGGGAGGTGCCCTGGCTCGACCAGGACGTCCCGGCGGTCCGTGAACTCGCCGCGCGCCTGGGTGCCGGGGCGCACTGAGCGGGCTCATCGGTGCGGAACTGGAGCGCACCGATGCTTCCGTACGCCGTTCGTGCCACAGTGCGCCGCCGTTTACGGTAATGCACCACTGATACCGGGTATGTCCCCATTAACCCCATGAAACCGGACATGGGTGGGCTCACCGGCCTGGGAAGTGATCGGCGTGATCGACACCGAAGGCGACTGCGCCGAGTGGACCTTTCCCGCGGAACCCGGCGCCGTGCGCAGGGCCCGCACCGCGGTCCGGGAGCAGTTGCGCGGCTGGGGCCTCGACTCTCTCTGCGATCTGGCGGCCTTGCTGGTCAGCGAGTTGGTGACCAATTCGCTGCGGCACGCCACCGGCCCCATCGGTCTGCGGCTGGTACGCCCCGCCGGGCTCGACGACGTGCTACTGGTCGAGGTGTCCGACCCGCTGCCCGACCCGCCGCGCGAACGCGTCGCCCACCCCGAGGACGAGAGCGGCCGTGGCCTGCAACTGGTCGCCGACTCCTCGCGCCGCTGGGGCACCCGGCCCGGACGCTCCGGAAAGACCGTCTGGTTCGAGCTTGCGGTGCCCGGGTGAGCCCGCTGTACATCCCGCCCCATGGCGTCCACCGTGCGCCCCTGACCGCCGACCGGGGCGAGGGTGTGTGATTCGCGGGCGTGTTCCCTGGTTAGAAGACTGGATGTGTTCTCGCGGCTCGGTCCGAAAAACGCCTGGACCGAGCTGTGATCGTGAACACCGTGTCGTGCGGCGCCGTAGTGCTGGATACTGCGGGCAGCCGCCCCCGGTGACCGGTGCCGGGCGCGGTGAGCTGGAGGGGACGGTTCGCGTGAGCGAGATACCAGCGAAGGCCACGGAGTCCGCGGACCCGTCGGGCGGCGCGAGGGACCAGGCAGTACCGGCCGCAGACGCGCCCGGTGACGCCATGTGGCAGAGCAGCCCGCCCGGCTCGATCTACGACTACATCAAGGTCGCCTCCTTCTCCATCGGCCCCGGCGGACTGGTCGACCAGTGGAGTCTGCGCGCCGAGCAGCTCTTCGGCATCCCCGCCGAACGGGCCGTCGGCATGGACCCCATAGAGGCCTTCATCGACCCCGACCTGCGCGAGCGCGGCCAGCACAAGATGGCCGAAATCCTCGACGGGCGGGAGTGGACGGGGGTGGTTCCCTTCCGGATGCCGGACGAGCCGGACGGGACACGCGGTGAGGAGGGGCTCGCCGAGGTCTACGTCATGCCCACCCGGACCGCGGAGGGAGAAAAGGCCGCCGTCTGTATCGTCGTGGACGTCCGCACCCTGCGCAGCATCGAGACCGACCTCGCCGCCTCGCAGGCGATTTTCGGTCAATCGCCCTTCGGCTTCCTGCTGATCGACCCCGACCTGCGCGTCCGCCGCGCCAACATGCGATTCGCCTCCACCTTCGGCGGAACCCCGGACGACCATCGGGGCAAGGGAGTTCACGACTATCTGGCCCGCGGCGAGGCCGAGCGGATTTCGGCCACCCTGCGCCGGGTCCTGCAGAGCGGCGACTCGATCACCGACATGCATGTGACGGGCTTCGTCCCCGGCTCCGAGGAACGACGGCACTGGTCCGTCAACCTCTACCGCGTGCACGGCGGCACGGGCCGTCCCATCGGCATCGCCTGGCTCGGCACCGACATCACCGCCCGCCGCGCCGCCGCCCGCGAGGCGGCGGCCGCCCGGCGCAACCTCGCCCTGCTCAACGAGGCCGGTGCCCGCATAGGAAACTCCCTCGACCTGGAGACCACCGCCCGCGAACTGCTCGACGTCGTCGTCCCCGGCTTCTGCGACCTCGCCACCGTCGACCTCTACCAGGGCCTGCTCGCCGGCGACGAGACCCCGCCCGGCCTCGCCGACGGCAGCGCGGAACTGCGCCGCGTCGCCTTCGCCAGCGCCGTCTCGGACGCACCCTTCGCCGCCTCCGGCGAGCCCGTCGCGGTCGGCGCGGTCCACCACTTCCCGTTCAACTCGCCCTGCGCGGACGCCCTGCGCACCGCCCGCCCGCAGCGCGTCCCGGCCGAGGACGGCGGGCTCGTGCAGTCCACGCTGGCCGTGCCGATGGTCGCCCACGACACCGTCGTGGGCCTCGCCCAATTCTCCCGCACCAAGGGCAGCGAGCCCTTCGGCGACCGCGACCGGGACCTCGCGGTCGAGCTGGCCGCACGCGCCGCCGTCTGCATCGACAACGCCCGCCTGTACCGGCGCGAGCACGAGCGCGCCCTCATCCTGCAGCGCTCCCTGCTCCCGCCCGGCGACCCCGAGGCCTCCGGCCTGGACATCGCCTGCCGCTACCTGCCCGGCAACGCGGCCACCGAGGTCGGCGGCGACTGGTTCGACGTCATCGAACTCCCCGGCCACCGCACGGCCCTGGTGGTGGGAGACGTCATGGGCCGCGGCCTGCGCGCCGCCGTCGCGATGGGCGAACTCCGCACCGCCGTGCGCACACTGGCGCTGCTGGACCTCGAACCGGCCGAGGTCCTCTCCGCGCTGGACGAGATCGCCCGTGGCCTCGGCACCCCCGGCGGCGTCCAGCAGGCCACCCGCGCGGCCCGCCAGCCGCGCGACGCCGACCTCTCCGAGGTCTACCTCGCGACCTGTGTGTACGCGGTCTACGACTCCGTGACCAGACGCTGTACGTTCGCCAACGCCGGCCATCTGCCCCCGGTGCTGGTGGAACCCGGCGAGGCGGCCCTGATGCTCGACGTGCCGCCGGGGATGCCACTGGGTGTCGGCGGCGAGCCCTTCGAGGAGGTGGAGGTCGAACTCCCGGAGGGTGCCCTCCTCGCCCTCTACACCGACGGCCTGGTGGAATCCCGCGACCATCCCCTGGACGAGGGCCTGCAGGCCTTCGTGGGCGCGCTGGCGGATCCCTCCAGTCCGCTGGAGGACGTCTGCGACCACGTCCTCAACACCCTTGACACTCATCACGGCGAGGACGACATCGCCCTGCTGATGGCCCGTGTGCAGGGGTTGCCCGCGGACTCCGTCGGTGACTGGACGCTGCCGCGCGAGCCGCGCAGTGTGGGGCGGGCGCGGGAGTACGCACGGGCGCAGCTGGTCAGCTGGGACATGGAGCCGCTGGTCGACACGACGGAGCTGCTCGTCAGCGAGCTGGTGACCAACGCGCTGCGGTACGGCGAGGGCGAGATCAGGCTCCGGCTGCTGCTGGACCGCACGCTGGTGTGCGAGGTGTGGGACGCCGGTCTGGTGCAGCCTCGGCGGCGGCGGGCCCGGGACACGGACGAGGGGGGCCGTGGGCTGCAGCTGGTGGGGCTGCTCAGTGCGGCGTGGGGGTCGCGGCGGACTCCGCGGGGCAAGACGGTGTGGTTCGAGCTTCCGTTGCCCGGCGGCGAGCGTGGTCTGGCGGACCCGGCGGAGGCGTTGCTGAGCCTCTTCTGACCCCTCCCCGGGGGCTCCGCCCCCGGCCCCCGGTTCTTCGCCCACCCGCCCACCCGACTCGGTCGGTTGCGGGGGTGCTGTCGAAGGTGGGTTCTGCCTGTCGGTATGGGTTGGGTGTGGGTGGGTTTCGCGATTTCGCCTGCCTGCCTGCCTGCCTGCCCGCCTGCCTGACTCGGTCGGTTGCGGGGGTGCCGTCGAGTGCGGGGTCTGCCTGCCGGTGTGCGGCGGGTGCGGGTGAGCCCTGTGGGGCGGTGGGGCGCCGCGGGGATGTTGTCGTCGGTGCCGGGGTGCAGTCATGGGTGGTGGCGGCGGGCGTGGGTCGAGGGGCCGCCGAAGCTGGTCGGGGGGCCTCCGTCCGGTTCCTCGGCCAGGAGGATGCCGCCCAGGACGGCGCCCGCGAGGCCGACGGTGGAGCCGTCCGCCGCGGCGTAGGGGTTCCCGTGCGCCCGTACGTCCCGTTCCGCCAGCTCACGGGCCTGGCGGGCCAGCGTGTCCGCCTCGTCGTCGGCGCCGGAGCCGAGCGCCCGGCCCGCCTCCGCCAGCCGTGCCCGTGCCTTCGCACCCACCGCCCCCCGGTGCACGGCGACGAAGTCCTCCGCCCCGCCCACCGCACTGCGCGCCACGAGCAGCGCGCCCGCCTGCACCACCCCGGCACGCCCCGCCTCCAGCCGCTCCACGGCCCCGGCGATGCGCCGCAGCGCGTCCAGCGGGTCGTACGGCCCCCCGGTCAGCTCGGTGCGCACGGCGGCGAACACGCCGTCGGCGTGGGCGAGCCGGGCGTGCAGTTCCCCGGCGGTCAGAGGGGTCCGCCCGCTTCCCTTGCGGGCCTCGGCGATCTTCGCCTCCCCGCCGGTCAGCGCGGCCGGCACCAGTGCGGCCGCCTCCCGCAGCTGTACGGAGAGCCGCTCGACCCCGCCGACGAGCACACCGGCCTGGGCGACGGCACCCTCGGCCGCACGCAGCTGCCGGGCGGTTGCCGCCCCGTCTCCCGAATCGGCGGCCTGGCGCGCTTCGTTGAGCCGTGAGGTGGCGAACACCAGCCGGTCCTTGGCCTGTTCGACATACCCGGTGACCGGGGCCGAGGCCGCGGGCGCGTACCGCCGGTGCAGTTCCTCCGCCGTGGTCTGCGCCGCCGCGGTCCGTGCTGTCAGCTCCCGGAACCGCCCCTCGGCGGCCTCCAGCGCCGCACCCGCGTCCTGCTCCAGCCCTCGCAGCCGGTCCAGCGCCGTCGCCTCGGCGTCCAGCCGCCGCCCCGCCTCCGCACACCGCCCGATCACCCCCACCAGCGCCTGCTGCCGCGCACCCTCGTCCCCCGGAACCCCCTCCTCGTACCGCCGCCAGATGGCGAACGCGGCCGAAAGCTCGGTCTCGGCGGCCTGCAGTGCGTGCACGAAGGGCTCGACCGCCTCCGGCTCGAACAGCTCCTCGACGAAGGAGAGTTCCTCCTTGCTGCCGCGCACGCAGTCGTCGGCCAGCACCAGCGCGGCACGGGCCTGCCGCTCGGACTCCTGCGACGTCGGCACGGGCGGCGCCGCCGACACCCTGCCCGGTGTCGTCCGGGTCCGGGCCCGCCGGGTGCGGCGCAGGTACCCGTACCCGGCCAGAGCCCCGGCCGCGCCGAGCGCGAGGAGGGGCATGACCAGGTCGGTCGCGGACGTCCCGTCGTGCGGTGCCGCGGCGGCACTCGCGACCGGCCCGACCGGGCCGACGGGAACCGGATCCCGGTCACCGACCGTCATCACGGGCAACATCAGCCACCCGGCCCCCACGAGGAAACCCAGCACGGCATGCGCCACCCGCACCCGTATGTGGGCCGTGGCGCGCCGGGGCCGGCCCCGAATCAGGGAGGACGTCACATTTTGGAGCGTATGGGCAGGTAGGCGCCTTCGCGAGCGGGGTGGATACGGGTGGGGGAACAGACGGACAGGGGGACAGAAATGGACGAGAAGACCAGTCAACAGCAACCGAACCCGACACCCCCCGAGACCGAAGAGCCCTCACACGGCCGTCCCGCACCGTCCGGGACCGAGGAGCCGACGTGCGACCGTTCCGCACTGTCCGGGACCGAGGAGCCGACGTGCGACCGTTCCGCACCGTCCGGGACCGAGGGCGACAGGTCGCCGGGCGACTGCCTCGTGGCCGCCGACGGCGAGGACGCGGCACAGGGGCCGCCCGCACCCGACGACGAGAGCCGCACGGGTGGTGCGGGTGGGAGCACGACGGCCGACGGCGAAGCCGGGGCGAAGCGCCCCCGCCCCGGCACCCGCCCCCGCCGACGCCTGCGCCGCCGTACGATCCTCGCCACCGCCCTGATCCTCCTCCTGCTCCTTCCCCTCCTCACCGCCGAGGCGGCCCTCCGCCTCAACTACACCGGCACCCCGAAACCCGGCACCCTCACCCGCCACAAGGACGCCCTCTGGCTGGGCCACGCCTGGGTGGACGGCCGTAAGACGGCCGAGGACGTCCGGTCTCTCGCCCGCCGCCTGAACGACACCGGCGTCCGCGACCTGTACGTCCACGCGGGCCCCCTGGAGGACGACGGCACCCTCCCGAAGTCCGCGTACCCCAAGGCGCGTTGGCTCATATCGGCCCTGCACGACGCGGCACCCCGCGTCCGCGTCCAGGCCTGGCTCGGCGACAAGCTCGCCAGTGAGAGCCCCCACGGCCTGCACCTGGAGCGCGGCGCCACCCGCACCGCGATCGTCACCTCGGCCGGCCGGATCCTCGCCGCCGGCTTCCAGGGCACCCACTTCGACCTGGAGCCCCTCCACTCCGGCGACCGCGACTACCTCTCCCTCCTGGACGACCTGCGCACCCTCACCCGCGCCCACCACGCCCTGCTGTCCGTGGCCGCCCACCAGATCGACCCGCTGCCGGCCTTCCATTCCTTCTGGGGCGCGACCACCGGCCACCCCAAGTGGTGGTCCCAGGCGTACTTCGGACAGGTGGCCCGCCGTGTGGACCAGATCGCCGTCATGTCGTACGACACGATGCAGCCGCTGGAGAGCCTGTACGGCGGCTATGTCGCCCAGCAGACGAGTCTGGCCCTGGAGGTCACCCCGGAGACCACCGACCTCCTGATGGGCCTGCCCTTCTACCACGACGACACCGTCGGCCACTGGGCCCGCGCCGAGACCGTCCCGGCCGCCGTGCGCGGCGTCCGCCTGGGGCTGTCCCGCACCGACGCCGACCGGTCCCGCTTCGGCGTCGCCCTGTACGTCGACTTCGCGGCGACGGAGGCGGACTGGCGCGCCTACCAGAAGGACTGGGTCAATCAGGTGGCGCGAACCCGACGCCGGTGACACCATCCCCGTCATGCACATGTTCATGGTGGTGGCGGCCTGGCTGGCCGTGGCGCTGTTCGCGGCGGGAGGCATCGCGGGGATCCGGGCGGACTGGGTGCCGCCGTGGCTCCGCCACCGGGTGGTGCGGCCACGGCTGTGGGGCTACGGCGCCCTCCTGATGACGCTCGGCCTGAGCCTGCTCCTGCTCACGGGGCCGCTCCACGTCACCCGGTTCGGCGGGTTCGGATTCTTCGCGTGGTCCGTGGTCTTCCTGGCCGGGGCGCTCCTCCAGGTCCTCTCCCAGAGCCCCGGCCGGAACACTACGAAGACCTCCTCCTGATCTTCGCACCCAGCCACACCAGCGGGTCGTACTTGCGGTCCACCGCGCGTTCCTTCAGGGGGATCAGCGCGTTGTCCGTGATCCGGATGTCCTCCGGACAGACCTCCGTACAGCACTTGGTGATGTTGCAGTAGCCGAGGCCGTGTTCGTCCTGGGCCGTGCTCTTGCGGTCCAGGCCGCTCTCGGCGGCCGCGTCCAGCGGATGCATGTCCAGCTCCGCCACCCGCATGAGGAAGCGCGGGCCGGCGAACGCCTTCTTGTTCTCCTCGTGGTCGCGCACGACATGGCAGGTGTTCTGGCACAGGAAGCACTCGATGCACTTGCGGAACTCCTGCGAGCGGTCCACGTCCTCCTGGAACATGCGGTACTCGCCGGGGCCGAGCCCGGGAGGCGGGACGAAGGCCGGGACCTCCCTGGCCTTCTGGTAGTTGAAGCCGACGTCCGTCACCAGGTCGCGGATCACCGGGAACGCGCGCAGGGGTGTGACCGTGATGGTCTCGTCGCGCGTGAACACCGACATGCGGGTCATGCACATCAGCCGCGGGTGCCCGTTGATCTCCGCCGAGCACGAACCGCACTTGCCCGCCTTGCAGTTCCAGCGGACGGCCAGGTCGGGCGCCTGGGTGGCCTGGAGGCGGTGGATGATGTCCAGCACCACCTCGCCGTCGTTGACTTCGACCGTGAAGTCCTCCAGGCCGCCGCCCTCGACGTCACCCCGCCACACCTTGAAGCGGGCCTCGTAGCTGCTCACTCGTAGAGCTCCTCTTCGGCGAGGTACTTGACCAGCTCCTCCTTCTCGAAGAGGGCGAGCAGGTCCGGGCGGATGGGATCGGTGGTCTCGCGGGTGAGACGGATCTGGCCGCGGCCCGGGTCGGTCGCCGCGAGGCCTCCGGTGGGGTCGGCCAGTGCGCACAGCAGGTTCACGTTGCGCCAGGTGCGGTCCATCGGCGGGTGGTCCTCGCGGGTGTGCCCGCCGCGCGACTCCGTGCGCTCCAGGGCCGCCCGGGCCACGCACTCGCTGACCAGCAGCATGTTGCGCAGATCCAGGGCGAGGTGCCAGCCCGGGTTGAACTGGCGGTGCCCCTCGATGCCGGCCCGGCGGGCGCGCACCCGCAGCTCGGCCAGCTTCTGCAGGGCCTGCTCCATCTCGCCCTCGCGGCGGATGATGCCGACCAGGTCGTTCATGGTCTGCTGGAGTTCCTGGTGGAGGGTGTACGGGTTCTCCGGCGGGCCCGCCTCGCCCTCCGTCCCCGCGGAGAAGGGCCGCAGGGCCTCCGCGGCGGCCGTGTCGATCTGGGCGTCGGCGACCCCGGGGCGCTCACCCCCGCCCGCCGCGAACTCGGCCGCGTGCCAGCCCGCGCGGCGTCCGAACACCAGCAGGTCGGAGAGCGAGTTGCCGCCGAGCCGGTTGGAGCCGTGCATGCCGCCCGCGACCTCACCGGCCGCGAACAGCCCCGGCACCCCGCGCGCCGCCGCCGTGTCGGAGTCGACCGCGATGCCGCCCATCACGTAGTGACAGGTCGGCCCGACCTCCATGGCCTCCGCCGTGATGTCGACGTCCGCCAGCTCCTTGAACTGGTGGTACATGGAGGGCAGGCGGCGCCGGATGACCTCCGCGGGCATCCGGGTCGACACGTCCAGGAAGACCCCGCCGTGCGGCGAGCCGCGGCCCGCCTTCACCTCGGAGTTGATCGCCCGGGCCACCTCGTCGCGCGGCAGCAGTTCGGGAGGCCGCCGGTTGTGGTCCGGGTCCTCGTACCACCGGTCGCCCTCCTCCTCCGACTCGGCGTACTTCTCCTTGAAGACGTCCGGGACGTAGTCGAACATGAACCGCTTGCCCTCGGAGTTCCTGAGCACCCCGCCGTCCCCGCGGACCGACTCGGTGACGAGGATGCCCTTGACCGACGGCGGCCAGACCATGCCCGTCGGATGGAACTGCACGAACTCCATGTTCAGCAGCGGCGCCCCGGCCAGCAGCGCGAGGGCGTGCCCGTCGCCGGTGTACTCCCACGAGTTCGAGGTGACCTTGAAGGACTTGCCGATCCCGCCGGTCGCGAGGACCACCGCGGGGGCTTCGAGGACGAAGAAGCGGCCGGACTCGCGGTCGTAGGCGAAGACTCCCGAGACGCGCTCGCCCGCTCCGGAGCCGCCGTCGGGCCCGGTCTTCAGGATCCGGGTGACCGTGCACTCCTGGAACACCTTCAGCCGGGACTCGTAGTCCCCGGTCTCCCTCTTGTCCTCCTGCTGGAGGGCCACGATCTTCTGCTGGAGGGTCCGGATCAGCTCAAGGCCCGTACGGTCGCCGACATGGGCGAGGCGCGGGTACTCGTGGCCGCCGAAGTTGCGCTGCGAGATCCGGCCGTCCTTGGTCCGGTCGAACAGCGCGCCCCAGGTCTCCAGCTCCCACACCCGGTCCGGGGCCTCCTGCGCGTGCAGCTCGGCCATCCGCCACTGGTTGAGGAACTTGCCGCCGCGCAGGGTGTCGCGGAAGTGGACCTGCCAGTTGTCGTGCTCGTTGGCGTTGGCCATGGCGGCCGCGATGCCGCCCTCCGCCATCACGGTGTGCGCCTTGCCGAACAGCGACTTGCAGATCACCGCCGTACGGGCGCCCCGCTCCCGTGCCTCGATCGCGGCCCGCAGCCCGGCGCCGCCCGCACCGACCACGACGACGTCCCACTCCTGCCGGTCCACCACGGACATCAATCAGTTCCTCACTAGAAGAAGCGCGGATCGTCGAAGACCCCGGATGCGACGAGATAGACGTAGAAGTCGGCGAGCGCCACGCTCAGCAGGGACGCCCAGGCCAGCTGCATGTGGCGGGCGTTCAGCCTCCCGACGAACTGCCATGCCCTGTAGCGCAGGGGATGCTTCGAGAAGTGCTTGAGCTTGCCGCCGACGATGTGCCGGCAGGAGTGGCAGGAGATCGTGTAGGCCCAGATCAGGACGATGTTGACCAGGAAGACGACCGTGCCGAGGCCCATGTGGCCCCAGCGGTAGTGCGTGTCACGGAAGGACAGCACGGTGTCGTAGGTCAGCACGCCGGCGACCAGCAGGGCGGCGTAGAAGAAGTACCGGTGGATGTTCTGCAGGATCAGCGGGAAGCGGGACTCGCCGGTGTACTTCCCGTGCGGCTCGGCGACCGCACAGGCCGGCGGGGAGGCCCAGAAGCTGCGGTAGTACGCCTTGCGGTAGTAGTAGCAGGTCAGCCGGAAGCCGAGCGGGAAGATCAGGATGATGATCGCGGGGGAGATGCCCCACCAGCTGCCGAAGAGGTCGGCGTTCGGCCCGCTGTGCATGGTCCTGCAGTTCTGGGCCAGGCACGGCGAGTAGAACGGGGAGACGTACGGCGCCGCGTAGTAGTGCGCGTTGGCGAAGGCCCGCCACGTCGAGTAGACGACGAAGGCGAACAGACCGGCCGCGGTGACGGCGGGCGCCAGCCACCAGCGGTCGGTCCGCAGATGTGGGGCGGAGATCGCGGCGCGCGTACGGCTGTGTACGCCGCCGCTGTTCTGTTGATGTTCCGTACCAGTGGCCAAGGGAGCACTCCGGTCGGTTCAGGGTTCGGGGGCGTGCCGGTCGCACGCGCCCTTCAGGGGGCGTGCCGGTCGCGGGCGCCCAGTCCCTCGTCGTCCGAGTCCGTCCACAGGCTGATGTCGTAGGGCGTGTCGGAGATGGTGACGAGGTCGGGCCGGTGCGGGGCGGCTCCGGTGGCCGCTGCTTCCCGCAGCAGCGCCACGCTCTCGCGCAGATGGTCGGAGTCCGTCCGGACCCGGCGCATCTCCAGGCCGCCGCTGCCCAGCTGGCTCTCCAGGCGTCCGAGCGACCGGTGGAGGTCGTCGAGACAACGCTGGACCGATGTCAGTTCGTCGTGCACGGACATGACTTGCCCTCACTTCCACGGGTCTTGCGGGCCCTGGGCGGCAACGTTCATGCGCCTTGGAGTGTTGCGCCTCACACCTGCTGCTGTGAAGAGATGTGCACCGATTGGCCGAGGCGTACGGATGCACATTCGGGTGTATTGCGCCGCACGGGTGGCTTACCGTCCGTCGTCGCCGTGTCGCCCGCTCTCGCCGGATCCTTTCCTCTTCAGTGGGCGCATAGATCTGATCAGCTCCATATACCGCCAAAAGTGATCATAACGCCCGCGGCTCCCCGGAGGTAGCAGAGATGTCCCACGACGGCGTCGGACTGCGCGCGGTGATGCGCTCGGTCGCCTTCCTGACCGCGGGGGCCCTCGCGGTGCCCTTCCTCGCGGGCTGCGGTTCCGACGACGACGCAGCGGGACACCCTCTGGCCAAGCAGGACATCGCCCCCGTCGCCCGCGACCAGGTCGCCGCGGGCGGCACCCTGAAGTGGGCCGTGGACGCCGTACCGGAGACCCTGAACACCTTCCAGGCGGACGCCGACGCGGGCAGCAGCCGCGTCGCCCAGGCCGTACTGCCGTCGATGTTCCGCCAGGACGCCGCGGGACGGCCGGTGGCCAACCCCGCCTATCTGGAGTCCGCCGAGGTCATCGAGACCGAGCCGCGCCAGGTGGTGCTGTACAAGCTGAACCAGCAGGCCGTCTGGAGCGACGGCCGGGAGATCGGCGCCGCCGACTTCGTCGCCCAGTGGCGCGCCCTGTCCGGCCGGGACAGCGCCTACTGGACCGCCCGCAACGCCGGCTACGACCGCATCGAGAAGATCGAGCGCGGCGCGAACGACCTCCAGGTCCGGGTCACCTTCTCCCGCCCCTACGCCGACTGGAAGTCGCTGTTCTCCCCGCTGTACCCGAAGGACGTCATGGGCACCCCGGACGCCTTCAACGACGGTGCCCGCCGCAAGCTGAAGGTCACCGCGGGCCCCTTCAACCTGGCGAAGGTCGACACGGCCGCGAAGGACGTCGTCCTCACCCGCAACCCGCGCTGGTGGGGCAAGCCCGCCAAGCTCGACGAGATCGTGCTGCAGGCCGTACCCCGCGAGAAGCGGGTGGCGGCGCTCGCCGACGGCAGCGTGGACCTGGCCGAGATCGACGCGTCCGACGCCGAGCGGATCAACCTCGCCGCCCACCAGCAAAGCAACGGCGCCCCGCTGCAGGGCGCCGGAAAGACCTCCGCCAGGAGGCTGCGCACCTGGGCGATCGCGCACGGCCTCGACTCCGACGAGGTGCACGCAGGCAGGAAGAAGCTGCGCAAGGCCATCACCCGGTACCTGGAGCAGCAGCAGGAGCTGCGCGCCTTCGACGTCCGCAAGTCGCTGGAGCCCGCCTACACCCAGCTGGCCCTCAACGGCGCCGGTGGCCCCCTCGCCGACGACCGGGTCCGCCGGGCGGTCGCCCGCGCCCTGAACCGCGAGGAGCTGGCCAAGGTCGTGCTGACCCCGCTGGGCCTGCCCGCGGCCCCGGTCGGCAGCCACCTGGCCCTGTCCGGGCAGGCCGCCTACGCCGACGGCAGCGGCGCGCTGGGCGGCCAGGACACCCAGGAGGCCGCGTCGCTGCTCGCGGACGCCGGCTGGGTGGCCGGGGGACCGGTGAAGGAGGAGAAGAAGAAGGGCGAGAAGGCGGCCGGCGCGCAGCGCGGCAAGCGGGACAAGGACAAGGAGGAGGAGTCCGAGGGCGGCCAGGACGGCGAGTACATCGTCGGTGAGGACGACAGCAAGGGCAAACACCACGAGTCCGCCGAGGAGAAGCGGGAGAAGAGCGACGAGGGGGGCAAACATCTCGCGCAGGACGGCAGGCAGGACCTGAAGCGGGGAAGCGCGCCGGGCGCGTACGCGCCGAAGGGCACGGCGGCCCCGGCCGGCGCCGTGAACGGGCAGCTCGCCAAGGACGGCAAGGCGCTCGCGCTGCGCTTCGTGCTGCCGTCGGGGCCCGGGTCCGAGACGCTCAACACGGTGGCCGAGCAGATCTCCGGGATGCTGGAGAAGGTCGGGATCCGCACGACGATCATCAAGGTCTCCGACGAGAGCTACTTCAAGGACCACATCGCCGCCGGCGACTACGACCTCGCCCTGTACTCGTGGCCGTCCACCGCCTTCCCGGCGACCGACGCGCGGCCGATCTACGCCAAGCCGGTGCCGGCGGCGGACGGGTCGGTGAGCGTCGAGCAGAACTACACGCGGGTCGGTACCGACCAGGTCGACCAGCTCTTCGACCAGGCCGCGGGGGAGCTGGACGAGGACGAGGCCCATGACCTGATCCGGAAGGCGGACTCGCGGATCTGGGCGGAGGCGGGGTCGATTCCGCTGTATCAGCGGCCCCAGCTGGTGGGAGTGCGGAAGGATCTCGTCAACGCCGGGGCGTTCGGGTTCCAGACGCCGATCTACGAGGACATGGGCTTCCTGAAGAAGGGGGCGAAGGTCGCGCCGGGTCCGAGCAAGGGGTAGGAGCGCGCCGGCTTCGTGGTCCGGCACGGGTGAGCGGGGGCTTCGTGGCCGGGCGCGCATGAGCGGGGTCTCGTCGAGCCCGTGCGGCGGAGCGGCACGCCCCCCGGCCGGCCCCCGTTTGCAAGCCCATGAGCCCCCTGAACTGCGCAGACCCATCCCGGCGAGCCGCATCCGCAGCGGCCACGTACCATGGGGTGAGGCCGTGGCGTGTCAAGCCCGGCAGGCCCGCGTCACCCGGACGTACGCAGCAGGGCCTTCTCACCACTCTGGGAGTTCGCCGCACTATGGCCACGCGCCACGACATCCGCAACGTCGCCATCGTCGCCCACGTCGACCACGGCAAGACCACCATCGTCGACGGCATGCTGAAGCAGGCCGGTGCCTTCGCCGCCCACCAGCTCGAAGGCGTCGACGACCGCATGATGGACTCGAACGACCTGGAGCGTGAGAAGGGCATCACGATCCTCGCCAAGAACACGGCGGTGAAGTACCACCCCAAGGATGGCGGCGACCCGATCACCATCAACATCATCGACACCCCCGGCCACGCCGACTTCGGCGGCGAGGTCGAGCGCGGTCTGTCGATGGTGGACGGCGTGGTGCTCCTCGTCGACGCCTCCGAGGGCCCGCTGCCGCAGACCCGCTTCGTGCTGCGCAAGGCGCTCCAGCAGCGTCTGCCCGTCATCCTGTGCATCAACAAGACGGACCGTCCGGACTCCCGGATCGACGAGGTCGTCAACGAGACCTACGACCTCTTCCTCGACCTGGACGCGGACGAGGAGCAGATCGAGTTCCCGATCGTCTACGCGTGCGGCCGTGACGGCGTCGCCTCGCTGACCAAGCCGGACAACGGCACGGTCCCGTCCGACTCCACCAGCCTGGAGCCGTTCTTCTCCACGATCCTGGAGCACATCCCGGCCCCGACCTACGACGAGGCCGCCCCGCTCCAGGCCCACGTCACCAACCTCGACGCGGACAACTTCCTCGGCCGTATCGCGCTGCTCCGCGTCGAGCAGGGCGAGCTGCGCAAGGGCCAGACGGTCGCCTGGATCAAGCGCGACGGGTCCATCAGCAACGTGCGCATCAGCGAGCTGATGATGACCGAGGCCCTCACCCGCAAGCCCGCCGAGAAGGCCGGCCCGGGTGACATCTGCGCCGTCGCCGGTATCGCGGACATCATGATCGGCGAGACCCTCGCCGACACCGAGAACCCGATCCCGCTGCCGCTGATCACGGTCGACGAGCCCGCGATCTCCATGACCATCGGCACCAACACCTCGCCGCTGGTCGGCCGTGGCGGCACCGGCAAGGGCGCCGACAACAAGGCGGCCGTCAAGGACCGCAAGGTCACCGCCCGCCAGGTCAAGGACCGCCTGGACCGCGAGCTGATCGGTAACGTCAGCCTCCGGGTCCTGGACACCGAGCGCCCCGACGCCTGGGAGGTGCAGGGTCGTGGCGAGCTGGCGCTGGCCATCCTGGTCGAGCAGATGCGCCGCGAGGGCTTCGAGCTGACCATCGGCAAGCCCCAGGTGGTCACCAAGGATGTCGACGGCAAGACGTACGAGCCCGTCGAGCGCATGACGATCGACGTGCCCGAGGAGCACATGGGCGCGGTCACGCAGCTCATGGGCGTCCGCAAGGGCCGGATGGACAACATGTCGAACCACGGCTCCGGCTGGGTCCGCATGGAGTTCGTCGTGCCGTCCCGCGGTCTGATCGGCTTCCGGACCGAGTTCCTGACCCAGACCCGCGGCACCGGTATCGGCCACTCGATCCACGAGGGCTTCGAGCCCTGGTTCGGCACCCTGCAGACGCGTAACAACGGCTCGCTGGTCGCCGACCGCTCCGGTGCCGTCACCGCCTTCGCGATGACGAACCTCCAGGAGCGCGGCGTGCTGTTCACGGACCCGGGCACCGAGGTGTACGAGGGCATGATCGTCGGCGAGAACTCCCGCTCCGACGACATGGACGTCAACATCACCAAGGAGAAGAAGCTCACGAACATGCGGTCTTCCTCGGCCGACTCGTTCGAGGCGATCGTGCCGCCGCGTAAGCTCTCGCTGGAGCAGTCGCTGGAGTTCTGCCGTGACGACGAGTGCGTCGAGGTGACCCCGGAGGCCGTTCGCATCCGCAAGGTGAACCTGGACGCCCGTGAGCGCGCCCGCGCCGCGAGCCGCGCCAAGCACGGCTGAGCGAGGGCCGGATCCGGGCCCATAACACGGCCGGACCCGGCCCCATAGCACCTCACTTGAGCCCGGGTGCCCCCACGTTGGGGGCACCCGGGCTTTGTGCAACCCATTTTCCGGCGGCGGGTGTCCGTAATGCGGAGATCCCGGACCGATACCTATGTAACACGTCCGTTTCGCGGCCTTCACCCAGCGAACAGTTTGTCCAGTTTTTGGAAGTTGTCTGCGTCAGCTGTGACTGAATTGAGATTTACAGACGGTGGTCGGCACCTTGCTCATGGCAGATAGTTAGCCGCGTAGCGCTCGGGTCAATGGGTCTCGCGCTGTGGGGACAGCGCCGACTCGCGAGCACCAGGGGGTGTCTGACCCTCCGTCAGGGGTGTCGGAGGGAAGACGGAAACCCTCTCCTGTTGGTGAACACGTGAAGTCATGAGGAGGAACCCCCATGCGCGGTGTCACGAACACCAGATGGGTCAGTTCGTCGCTTCCAGCGGTGTGATTCGGCCGTAGAACTACGCGCGTCCGGCTGCGGCCACGCGCGTTCTCGGAGTACCCGGACACCTCTCACACCCATATCTGTGAAACGGACGAACCGTGACAAGTCCTATCGACATCGAGGGCGGCGGGACTTCGGTCGTCGTCGACGGCGAACCAGGGCCGGAGACGCACCCCGAGGCCAGGAAGCTCCAGGGCCGGTCACCCGGCCAGCTGATGTGGATCCGCTTCAAACGTGACCGTACCGGCGTCATCTGTGCCGTCGTGGTCATCGGCTACTTCGTCGTCGCCCTGCTCGCCCCGCTGCTGGTGAAGCTCCCGGGCACCGATCCGTACACGCTGTACGGCCAGGATCCCACCTACGCCGACAAGCCCGTGCTGGACCAATTCGGCCTGCCGCTCGGCTACTTGGGCGGTGTCTCGGGCGACCACTGGTTCGGCGTCGAGCCGCAGTACGGCCGCGACCTGTACGCCATGCTGCTGTACGGCATGCGGACCTCGCTGTACATGGCGCTCGGCATCACCGTCCTGGTCATGGTCACGGGTGTCGTGGTCGGCCTGATCGGCGGCTACTTCGGCGGCCGCACGGACTACTGGATCGGCCGCGCCACCGACTTCTTCCTCTCCTTTCCGCAACAGCTGTTCTTCATCGCCTTCATGCCCGTGGTGACCTCGTTCTTCGTGGACCCGCGGGAGGAGACCCCGACATACTTCCGTGCCCTGGCCATGCTGATCGTCCTGTGGCTGCTGGGCTGGATGGGCATGGCCCGGCTGGTCAGATCCACCGTACTGTCCCTGCGCGAACGGGAGTTCGTCGAGGCGGCCAGGGTCTCGGGCGCCTCGCCCTGGCGGATCGTGCGCAAGGAGATCCTGCCGAACGTCGTGACCCCGATCCTGGTGCAGTTCACCTACACACTGCCCAGCACGATCCTCAGCATCGCCTTCCTCTCCTTCGCGGGCGTCGGGTTCGTCGAGCCGACGCCGGACTGGGGACGCCTCTTCGCCGCCGGCGCCCGGTACGCCGAGCAGGACCCGGCGTTCATGTTCTTCCCCGGAATGGCACTGGTGATCTTCGTCCTGAGCTTCAACCTCCTCGGGGACTCCGTACGGGACGCGTTCGACCCCAAGTCCGGGCGATAGGCCGTCCGTTGGGTGGGGGTGGCTGCCGCCCCCCGGCCGGCCCGACCGGCCGGCGCCCGGCAGAACTCACGGATAACAACACCGACAGGTAGGTGGATTCGCCACATGTTGTCTCACAGCTCACGCAGAGCGCGCGCCGTCGTGATAGCCCTCGCGGCCGGCTCCCTGGTCCTGACGGCGGCCTGCTCGAAGAACACGGGCGGGAAGTCCGGCACGGACTCCAAGAAGGACCAGAAGCAGGCGGCGGTCCAGTCGAAGGCGGTCACCTATGTCGACGCCGCCGGTTCGACCGGCCCCGCCAAGGACGTCCCCGGCGCCCGGAGCGGCGGCACCATCACGATCTACCAGGAGGCCGGCCTCTCCCACCTGGACCCGGGCCAGATCTACGTCTCCGACGCCGGCCAGGTCGCCAACCTGCTCTTCCGCCGCCTGACCCAGTTCCAGGAGGACGACAAGGGCAACGTCTCGGTCGCCGGTGACCTCGCCACCGACTCCGGCAAGTCCTCCGACGGCGGCAAGACCTGGACCTTCACCCTGAAGGACGGCATCAAGGACGAGAACGGAAACCCCATCACCTCGGCCGACGTCCGCCACAGCATCGAGCGCCTGTACGCGAAGTTCATCTTCGACGGCCCGACCTATCTGCAGACCTGGCTGAGCGGCGCCGACTACCGCAAGGCGCTGCCCGGCGGCGGCTTCGACGGCAAGCACCTGCCGGCCAAGGTGCTGGACACCCCGGACGACAAGACGATCGTCTTCCACTTCGACACACCGCGTCAGGACCTGCCGCAGACGCTCGCGATGGCCGGTTACGCCATCGTCCCGGCGAAGGCCGACACCAAGGAGAAGTACGAGAAGAAGCCGGACGCCACCGGCCCGTACAAGATCGCCGAGAACAAGGCCGGCAAGCTGCTGAAGCTGGTCAAGAACCCCAACTGGGACCCGAAGACCGACTCCGTGCGCCACCAGTACGTCGACGGCTTCAACATCCAGTTCGGCGTCACCGAGTCGACCCAGACCAAGCGTCTGATCGCCGACGAGGGCGACAACAAGAACGCCATCCAGCTCACCAACGGCGTCGAGGCCACCCAGATCCAGGACGTCATCAACAACCCCGAGGCCAGCAAGCGCACGGTCAAGGGCTACCAGCCCTACGTCATGCAGCTGACCTTCAACCTCGACCGGGTCAAGGACATCAAGGTCCGCAAGGCCGTCGCCTACGCGGTCAACTCCAAGTCCCTCATCGCCGGCGAGGGCGGTGCCTACGGCGGCGACGTCGCCCCGAACTACTTCGCCCCGACGCTGCCCGGCTACGAGCCGGCCTACGACCCGTACGGCAGGCTGAAGACCCCGCAGGGCAACATCGCCAAGGCCAAGGAGATCCTCAAGGACGTCCCGGCGTCCGAGAAGAAGCTCGTCTTCGCCTACGGCAACAGCGAGAACGGCCAGAAGCGCAAGGTGGCCATCGAGGACGCGCTCACCAAGGTCGGCTTCAACGTGGTCTCCAAGGAGATCGACGCCGCGAGCTACTACGAGCAGATCGGCAAGCTCAAGAACCCGTACGACATCTACATCAGCGGCTGGGGCCAGGACTGGCCGTCCCCGGCCACGGTCGTCACGCCGATCTACGACGGCTCGCAGGTCTTCGACGGCTCCGCGAACTACTCGCACGTCAAGGACCCGAAGGTCGACGCCCTCATCAAGAAGGCGCTGACCGAGCAGCCGACCGAGGCCGCCAAGACCTGGAAGGAAGCGGAGCACTACCTGCTGGAGAACGTCGTCCCGTCGGCTCCGCTGTGGTACACGAAGCAGTTCCAGATCTCCGGTTCCAACGTGGGCGGTGCCCGCTACGGCTCGGTGTCCAGCCTCATCGACGTCACCCGGCTGTACCTGAAGTCGTGACCCGGGGCTGACCACGGGGGCACGCACCAGGCGAGCGTGCCCCCGAGTCCGGGCCCTGTCACCGGCCCCGTCTCCGGGCTCCGCGCCCGGGCCCCGCGTCCGGCGCACCCTCCCCACCGTCCGACCAGAGAGCAGCCAGCCCGCCATGCTTCAGTTCATCATCCGGCGCACGGTCGGCGCCTTCGTCACGCTCTTCCTCATCGGGGCGGCGACGTTCTTCCTGTTCGTGGCCGCACCGTCCGACTACGCGTCCCTGGCCTGCGGCAAGGACTGTACGCCCCAGCGGCTGGCGGACATCCGGGACGCCCTGGGCCTCAACCTGCCGCTGGCCCAGCAGTTCTGGGACTTCATGTCCGGCATCGTGACGGGCCGCGACTTCCCGACCGGTCACTGCTCGGCCCCGTGTCTGGGCGTGTCGTTCTACTCGGGGGACATGGTCTGGAGCACCATCATGGACCGGTTCCCGCTGACCCTCACCCTGACCGTCGGCGGGGCGATCGTCTTCCTGGTCCTCGGCATCGGCGCGGGCATGATCGCCGCCTACCGGCGAGGGACCGTGGTGGACAAGGTCGCCACGGGCGCGTCCATGGTGCTCAGTTCGTTCCAGATCTACTTCCTCGGGCCCATCGTGCTGACCGTCCTCGTCTACAGCACGGGCTGGATGGAGGACCCGAAGTACGTCCCCATCACGCAGGACCCGGTCGGCTGGTTCGTCGGCATGTCGATCCCGGTGTGCGTGATGGCGACCATCTTCACCGCGCAGTACACCCGTATGGCCCGCTCCTCGATGATCGAGCAGCTGGCCGAGGACCATGTGCGCACCGCCCGCGCCAAGGGCATGTCACGCAAGTACGTGTTCTTCCGTTACGCCTGGCGCGGCTCGCTCATCCCGATCGTCACCGTGCTCGGCATCGACCTCAGCGCGCTGCTCGGCGGTGCCGTCGTCACCGAACTGACCTTCTCCCTGCAGGGAATCGGCCGGCTCGCGGTGGACGGCGCGGTCAACAAGGACCTGCCGCTGACGATGGGCGTCATGCTCTTCGGCGCCTTCTTCATCCTGATCCTGAACATCCTGACCGACATCACCTACGCGTGGATCGACCCGCGCATCCGGCTCTCCTAGGAAGAACGAGCATTGTGACCACCATGACCAAGGCCGCGGGCGAACCGGCCCCGGCGGGGCCGGACGGCTTCCTGTCGGTACGCGACCTGCAGGTGACGTTCTCCACGGAGGACGGCCCGGTCAAGGCCGTCGACGGGCTCTCCTTCGACCTGCACCGCGGGAAGACCCTCGGCATCGTCGGCGAATCGGGTTCCGGCAAGTCGGTCACCAACCTGACCGTCCTGGGGCTGCACGACCCCCTGTTCACCACGATCGACGGCGAGATCCTGTTCGACGGCAAGGAACTGATCACCGCCACCGAGAAGGAGATGGAGAGGCTCCGCGGCAACCGGGTGGCGATGATCTTCCAGGACCCGCTGACCGCGCTGTCGCCCTTCTACACGGTCGGCCGGCAGATCGCCGAGCCGTACATGAAGCACCGGGGCGTCTCCAAGAAGGCGGCCTGGGAACGCGCTGTGGAGATGCTCGCCAAGGTCGGCATCCCCAACCCCAGGGAACGGGCCCGGGACTATCCGCACCAGTTCTCCGGCGGCATGCGCCAGCGCGCGATGATCGCCATGGCGCTGGTGTGCAACCCGGACCTCTTGATCGCCGACGAGCCGACCACGGCGCTGGACGTGACGGTGCAGGCGCAGATCCTCGATCTGCTCAAGGACCTCCAGCAGGAGTTCGGCTCGGCGATCGTCTTCATCACCCACGACCTCGGTGTCATCGCCGACATGGCCGACGACATCATGGTGATGTACGCGGGGCGGGCGGTGGAGCGCGGCGCGGTCGACGAGGTCCTCCGGTCCCCGCAGCACCCTTACACCTGGGGCCTGCTGAACTCGATGCCCCGGCTGGACTCCGACCTCGGCACCCCGCTCTCGCCCATTCCCGGTGCCCCGCCGAGCCTGCTCACCCCGCCGTCCGGCTGCCGCTTCCATCCCCGGTGCACCTTCCCGGAGCGGGTCGGCGGCACCCGCTGCGCCACCGAACGTCCCCTGCTGGCACCGGACCGCTCCTCCGCTTGCCATCTGACAGCGGAACAGAAGCGGACCATCTTCGTCGAAGAGATCAGGCCCCGACTGGGCTAGGAGGACACATGAAAGAGGACCTGGTCCTCCCCGCGAGCCATGAGGCCGCCGAGGGCACGGCCACCGAGCCGCTGCTGGAAGTCTCGGCCCTGACCAAGCACTTCCCGGTCAAGGGCGGCTTCCCGATCCGCCGTACGGTCGGCCATGTCCAGGCCGTCGACGGGATCGACCTGACCGTGCACGTCGGCGAGAGCTTCGGCCTGGTCGGCGAGTCGGGCTGCGGCAAGTCGACCACGGGCCGGCTGATCACACGGCTGCTGGAGCCGACGTCGGGTTCGGTCTCGTACCGCGGCCGGGACATCAGCCACGCCACCCGCAGGCAGCTGGCGCCGATCCGCTCCGAGATCCAGATGATCTTCCAGGATCCGTACTCGTCGCTGAACCCGCGGCAGACGGTCGGCAAGATCATCTCCGGTCCGATGGAGATCAACGACATCAACCCGCCCGGCGGCCGCGAGAACCGGGTCCGGGAGCTGCTGGAGATCGTCGGCCTCAACCCCGAGCACTTCAACCGCTTCCCGCACGAGTTCTCCGGCGGCCAGCGCCAGCGCATCGGCGTGGCCCGCGCGCTGGCCCTGGAGCCGAAGCTGATCGTCGCCGACGAGCCGGTCTCCGCCCTGGACGTCTCGATCCAGGCCCAGGTCGTCAACCTGCTCCAGAAGGTCCAGAAGGACCTCGGCATCGCGTTCCTGTTCATCGCCCACGACCTGGCCGTCGTACGGCACTTCTCCCAGCGCGTCGCGGTCATGTACCTCGGCAAGATCATCGAGGTGGGCGACCGCGCGTCCATCTACGAGCGCCCGCGCCACCCCTACACCCACGCCCTGCTGTCCGCGGTGCCCGAGGTGAACCTCACGGAGGACGACGCGCCCGGGCACGAGCGCATCCGCCTGGCCGGCGACGTCCCGTCCCCCATCAACCCGCCCTCCGGCTGCCGCTTCCGCACCCGCTGCTGGAAGGCCCAGGACAAGTGCGCGAGCGAGGAGCCGCCGCTGGTGCAGATCTCCGGCAACCGCTCCGGTCATCTGACGGCGTGCCACTTCCCGGAGGAGCCGACGACCGAGGCCCGGGACGAGGACATCGTGCTGGACCCGGCGCTGGCGGCACTGGAGGAGTCCTCGGAGGGATAGTCAGGCCCGCCGGGCCACGGTGACGATCTCCGGGCCGGCGGGGGTGACCGGCCCCCGCGCCCAGTCCCCGTACTGTTCCACGACCGTCAGACCGGACTCGGCGAGAAAGCGGGAGACGGCCTCGCCGTCCAGGAAGCGCAGGGTCGCCGTGCTGACCCGGGGCCGGTCCCAGCCCTCGCGCTGGAAGGACTCGGTGAAGGTCACCCGGTCCCCGACGGGGCCGTCCCGGACCTCGTGCCAGACGCGTACGGCCCTGCCGTCCGTGTCCGTCACCTCGTGCACCCGGTCCGGGGTCCAGCGCTCCCAGGCCCGGGCGGCCGGATTCCGCGTCTCGAAGACGAAGCGCCCGCCGGGTGCCAGCGCGTCCCGCACGGCGCCCAGACAGATGCGCAACTCCTCGTCCGAGAGAAGCACTTGGAAGACGTGCCCGGTCATGACGACGAGGTCGAAGTCCGGCTGCCAGCGCCGCGAGCGCAGATCCCCGAGCACCCATTCGATGCGCGGTTCGGCCTGCCGCCCCTGCACGAGCATGGCGGCCGCCGGATCGAGGCCCATCAGCCGCCCCTGGTGCCCTTCGGCCCGCGCCTGCCGCAGCAGCTGACCGGTGCCGCAGCCGACGTCCAGCACGGAGCCGGCGGATCTCACCAGCTCCAGGTAGAAGTCATCACCCGGGCCCCAGGGATTGAGGCTGTCGTAGAGCGAGGCGAGCGAGAGATCGGCGAACGAGTGATCTACCACCGCGGCAGTTTGACACACGATGTTGAACGGCGCGTCAGGAACGGGCGCACTTCATGAACGAGTTTCATCTTCCCGGGGCTCGGGAGCTTCGGCCGTGCTTCGGCCGCCCGTCGCGCCCAGGCCTGCGACGAGGAGTGCGACCAGCCGGCGGGCGTCGTACCGGGAATCGCTCTCCGCGCCGACGCAGAGGTTCCCGACGCCGCGCATGAGTTCGTAGGCCTGCAGGCCGGAGCGGATCTCGCCGGCCGCGTCCGCGGCCTGGAGCAACCGGGTGCACACGGGCACTAGGCGGTCGAGGAAGTAGGCGTGCAGCGCGTCGAAGCCGGCGTTGTCGGACTGCAGCACGGCGGCGAGCCCGTGCTTGGTGACCAGGAAGTCGACGAACTGGTCGATCCACTGCTGCAGCGCCGCGAAGGGGCTTGCGCTGCTCGCCAGCAGCGCCGGTCCGGCCTCGGCGCAGGCGTCGACCTGGTGGCGGTAGACGCCGATGATGAGGTCCGCCCGGGTGGGGAAGTGGCGGTAGATCGTGCCCACTCCGACCCCCGCCCGCGCCGCGATGTCGCGCACCGGTGCGTCCACGCCCGACGTGACGAAGAGCGCGGCAGCCGCATCCAGCAGGTTCTCCTTGTTGCGCCGGGCGTCCGCCCGCTTGGACCGGGCCGCCGGCCCCGCGTCCTTGTCGCCGTCGCTCACCGCGCCGCTCCCTCCACCGTCGGGGGTTGTGAAAACGGAACCGTGTTCCGTATCGTCGTTAGCGGAACGAGGTTCCGCTTGCTCATGATGTCAGAGCAGGGACCCGGCACCAAGCCATGCCCGGTCACGGTCGTCATGCCCGGTCACCGGCGTCATGCCTGGTCATCGCCGTGTCTGGTCACCATGGATCACCCCGCAATGGAGGAACACGGTCATGCAGTACCGCACCCTGGGCCGTACCGGCGTACAGGTCAGCTCCCTCGCGCTCGGCGCGATGAACTTCGGCCGGATCGGGCGCACCGGCCAGGACGAGGCCACCGCCCTCGACGCGGTCGACACGATCGTCGCCCCCGGTACCGACCTCGCCGCGCACGAGAAGTCGGACACCCCGCCCGCGCTGCTCGACCCGTCGCTGCGCCGCCGCTGACCGACCGGGAAGACCGGTCCGGCCCTCCATGAACCAACCCTTTGAAGGGACAGAAACATCGTGAACGCATCGACCGACACACCCGACACCTTCGGCCCGCCCACTCCCGTCCTCTCCCTCAGTCCGGTGGTGCTGCCGTCTCCCGGCCGGGCCGTGGACCTTCAGGTGCGCGTCTCCGCGCCCGTGACCGGGAGCGACCTGCCGGTCATCCTCCTCTCGCACGGCCAGGGCTACTCGAACCACCTCTCCTCGCTGAACGGCTACGCCCCCCTCGCCGACTTCTGGGCGGCGCGCGGCTTCGTCGTGATCCAGCCCACCCATCTGAGTTCAAGGACGCTGAGCCTGGATCCCGATACTCCCGGGGCGCCTCTGTACTGGCGATCACGGGCCGAGGACATGAAGCGCATCCTCGACCGGCTCGATGTGATCGAGGCCGCCGTGCCGCAGCTCCTCGGGCGTCTGGACCGGAGCAAGGTCGCCGTGGCCGGGCACTCGATGGGCGGCCACACCGCGAGCCTGCTGCTGGGCGCCCGGCTCACCGATCCGGACGACGGAACGGAAGTGAACCTGGCCGAGCCCCGGATCAAGGCGGGTGTCCTGCTGGCCGCGCCCGGCAGGGGCGGCGATGCCCTCACCGAGTCCGTGGCCGAGAATCTCTCCTTCTTCCTGACCACGGACTTCTCCGAGATGACGACGCCCGCGCTCGTGGTCGCCGGCGACAAGGACGCCTCCGCCCACCTGACGGTCCGCGGTCCGGACTGGCACGCCGATCCGTACGTCCTCTCCCCGGGCTCCAAGTCTTTGCTCACCCTGTTCGACGCGGAGCACGGACTCGGTGGGGTCTCCGGATATGACGTCGCCGAGACCACGGACGAGAACCCCGAGCGGGTGTCCGCGGTCCAGCGGCTCACCTGGGCCTATCTCCGCACCCAGCTCTATCCCGGGGATTCCGCCTGGCAGGCGGCGTGCGACGCGCTGGCGGCCGGGCCCCGTCCGCTCGGACGGGTCGAGTCCAAGTAGCCGGCCCTCAACTCCGAGCGGACTGAGGATCTTTCAGGGCTTCGATGAAGGGGGCAAAGGCCTCGACCGGGAAGGTGAGGGTTGCCCTGGCCGGGGCTTTGGAGTCGCGGACGGCTATGTGGGCGGGGCGCGTCGCGACTTCCACGCAGTTGTTCCCGTCGCCGCTTCCCGAGAAGGACGACCTAAGCCAGTTGTCAGGGGCCACGGTGTGCCTCACAGCTCTTTCGACAGCTTGTGGATGAACTCACGCGACCGCTCGGGGTCGAGTGACACAGCCTCCACCTTACGGAAAAGCGTTCGAAACGCACCGAGTTGGGCTTCGGAGTCGATGAACCCTGCACCATGAGGGGCATCTCGCACCGCTGTGTCCAACCTGGGGACGGCACCACCTACGTACATCATGGCGCTCGTGGCTCCGGCGAAGCCGTCCAAGTCGTATGGGATGACCCGCACTGTGATGTGGGGCGCTTCGGAGAGCTGCAGGATGCGGTCGAGCTGAGCGCGTGCGGCTGCGCGGTCTCCGACCCTGATACGCAGCGCCGCCTCGTGGATCACTGCCTCGTACGGGGTGCAGGCAGGCTTCTCGATGATGACCTTGCGTCCCATCCGATGACGGACGCGCAGCTCCAGTTCGCTCTTGGGTAGTTCGGGGACTCGGTACGAAAAGATGGCGCGGGCATAGTCGTCCGTCTGGAACAAGCCTGGTACGTGCAGGAACTCCACGTCGAGGCGATACGAGGAGTGGTATTCCAACTCGGCGAGATCGAGGAACGACGTTGGCAGCAGCCCCCGGTACTCCTCCCACCAGCCTGAGGTCCGGTCGGTCGCCATCACCGCCAACGCCTCGATCAACTCGGTGTCCGTGCAGGAGTACTGAGCGGCAAGTCGCCGCACACGCTCCTCGCTCACGCCAGCCGTACCGAACTCGATCTGGCTGATCTGAGCGGAGTCCGTCCCTAGCAGTGCGGCGGCTTCGAGTCCTTTGAGCCCTGCGGCCTCGCGTAGCTTCCGCAGCTCAGAACCCAAGCGCATCTGGCGTGCCGTCGGCTGCTTTCTGCGCGCCATGTCTTCCTCCTTGCCCTCAACTCCGCTGAAACGGGTCCTCGTTCGAGGGGCAGATTACGGCAACGACTTGCACGGTCCCAAATTATGGCTCTACCGTCGGTGACGCAACGCACACACAGCGGAAGCGCACCGCTCCGTCGTGCCGTGACGGCTGCGGCAATGCCACCGTGCGTGAAATCCCTGCCACCGAACTTGGAGCTGACGCATGCCCGAAACCTGGGACTACACGCTCTACATCCCCAACGACCTCAGAGCGGTCACGGTGTGCCGTCGCACACTGCGTCTCATCTTGACGTTGCACGGCCTGATCAGTCTGGTCGATACAGCGGAACTCCTCGCGACGGAGCTGGTCTCGAACGCGGTGCGGCACACGAAGGGGCCGGCCGCGCTCAGGGTGCGGCGGACGGTGGAGGGGGTGGTGTGGATCGGGGCGTGGGACACGGATCCGGCGCCACCGGAGCCACCGCAACCCTGTGCTTCGGTGGGCGAGTCGGAGGAGGCGGGGCGGGGATTGGGGCTGGTGGTGGCCTGCGCGGACTACTGGGGGTGGCAGCCCTCGGCGAGGTTCGGGAACCGGGGCAAGTACGTGTGGTGCGAACTTGCGGCGGCATAGCTCGTTGATCACGTCGTACGGAAAGGAGAGCTGATGGTCGGCTCGTCGCATGAGGCGCTGCACCGGATCTTCCAGAAGGATCCGGCGCTGCTGACGCGGGCGTTACAGAAGGTGCTGGATGTCCCGTTCCCGGAGCCTCGCGAGATCGCTGCGCTGAACGTGGACCTGACGGAGATCGAGCCGGTCGAGCGTCGCGTGGACACGCTGCTGCGGGCGGAGACGGACGAGGGCACGTATCTGCTGGTGGTGGAGTCGCAGGGGAAGGTGGACGACCGCAAGCGGGGCAGCTGGCCGTACTACCTCTCCTACCTGTACGAGAAGTACCGCTGTGAGCCGGTGCTGATCGTGATCACGCAGAGCAGCGCGACGGCCCGGTGGGCCTCGCGCCCCATCCAGCTCGGCTTCCCCGGCTGGGATTCGCTGACGGTACGGCCCCTCGTCCTGGGCCCGGACAACGTGCCGGTGATCGCGGACGAGCGGCAGGCGGAACGCGATGTCCCCCTTGCGGTGCTCTCGGCGATGACACACGGGCGCGGCCCGGGCGCCGCCGCCATACTGGAATCCCTGGCATCCGCCCTGGGGACCATCGACCCCGACAGTGCCGCGGTCTTCGTGCAGTTCGTCGACTCGTGCCTGGCCGACCCCCAGGCGAAGCAGATGTGGAGGGACCTGATGACGGCGATCCAGTACTTCTGGCGACACCCGCTCGCAGAGCAGGTACGCGAGGAGGGTCGAGAGCAGGGCCTGGAGCAAGGTCTTGAGCAAGGTCGCGAAGAAGGTCGTATCGAGGACCGCCGTGAGATGGTCCTCGGCATCCTCGGATGGCGCAGCATTCCGGTGACCGACGCTGTCCGAGAGCGCGTGGAGGCCTGCTCGGATCTGGATCAGCTGGAGGCCTGGGCCCAGCGGGCGGTGCATGCAACGGATGCGGCGGAGCTGTTCTCCGAGGAGTGAGTATGTGACCGCCGGGCCGCCTCGCTTCATTTCCCTGTTGAAGCCGGGCGGTCCCGGGTCCGCCGTTTGATCGGTCTGGCGAGCTGTTTCGCCGGAATATCACTTCATGGCGAAGCGAACGACAACCGGGCTCTCCCTCATTCAGCCGATCATCGCGGGTAATACGCTCCTCGCCGCCTACTCTGTGAGCGGATCAGTGAGCGGCCGAAACCGGCCGCGACTGCCGCTTGTCCATGCATGGGCAGGAATCCGAGCGGTGCTTGCGTGGTCGGAGGAGAAACATGAATGACTGCAGGGGTTCTGGCGGATTGCCTCGGCGTCAATTCTTCGCACTCTCCGGCGGAATTGGTGCGGCGGCGCTCGTGGCCGGTGCGGGAGCAGTCGGGAATGCGGCGGCGGTGGCCCGCCCCGCACACGGAGGGCTCTCGTCGGACCCGTGCCCGTGCTCCCGGCCCGGTGGGGGACCAGGTGTAAGCCCAAGCCCCTGCCCCCCTGCCCACCTTCAGTCCGTCTGCGGCAAGACCACCGACAACGACGAACTGTGGAATGACGTCCAGTACTGCACCCGCAAGATTCCGCCACCGCCGCCGCAGCAGCCGCCCAACTGCTTGAAGACAACCCCGAACTATGTCGTGTTGCATGGAAAACCCGAGACCATGCACAATTATCTGCTCCTGCCCAGCTGCCGCATCACGGGTATCGAGTGCCCGTTCATCGAGACCCCGCAGGCGGCGAACTACTGGAACGACGCCTGGGAGAACGCGCGGCAGGGAGGCGCCGTCCCGGTGCAGTACCGCTACATCGGATTGGGAATCAATTCGATGGGTGCCCGGCACTACCATCAGATGCACATCCACATGGCCGGCGTCCGTGACAGCACGCAGCTGCGACTCCAGGACCTCGAAAAGATGGGCCGCCTCGCCACCAGCCCGTCACATTGGAACAATCCGCAGTACCAGGTGGCCATCACGGGAAGCATGGGGGACCGCACGTACCGGGCACTCGTGCTGCCCGACCTCACGCGGAATCTCTTCGCCCTGGTGGACCGATATGTCGTGGTGCCGTCCGGGCTCAACATGGCGGACCAGACGCTGATCGTGGTGCCGAAGATGACGGCCGCGGGGTTCGCCGGGGCTTTCTATGCCCTGAGCAGCGACCATTCGATCCATGACGGCACGAACACGTGTGACGAACTGCTGGTGTACACCTGAGGCCGCAGCTCACGAGAAGGGCCCGCACATCCGGAGATGTGCGGGCCCTCGCTCCCCCGGAGCGGACGTTCATGGGCTCGGGTCAATGGGCCGAGAAAGTCCGTTCCACAAGGGGGCGGCTGACGGAAAGGGGTGTGTCAGGCCGCCGCCTCGGGGTCCTTGGAGAGGCGCGGGGCCGGGATGGTCTCCGTCGTCTCAGGGTAGTGGCAGGCGGTCAGGTGGCCGGGCTTGTTGCCGTCCGCCTGGACCAGCGGCGGGGCCTCCGTCGCGCACTTCTCCGTCGCCTTCCAGCAGCGGGTGCGGAAGCGGCAGCCGGAGGGCGGGTTGATGGGGGAGGGCACGTCGCCGACCAGGCGGATGCGCTCGCGCGGCTCCTCGTCCACCGTGGCCTCGGGCACGGCGGAGAGCAGGGCCCGCGTGTAGGGGTGGCGCGGGTTGTCGTACAGGTCCTCGCGGTCGGCGATCTCGACGATCTTGCCGAGGTACATGACCGCGACGCGCTGCGAGAAGTGCCGGACGATCGCGAGGTCGTGGGCGATGAACACGAACGCGATGCCGAGTTCCCGCTGGACCTTCTGGAGCAGGTTGACGACCTGGGCCTGGATGGAGACGTCGAGGGCCGAGACCGGCTCGTCGGCGACGATGAGCTTCGGCTCCAGGGCGAGCGCGCGGGCCACGCCGATGCGCTGGCGCTGGCCGCCGGAGAACTCGTGCGGGAAGCGGTTGAAGTGCTCGGGGTTGAGGCCGACGATCTCCAGCAGCTCCCGGACCCGGTTCTCGCGGCCGCCGGGCGGGTTGATGCCGTTGATCTCCATCGGACCGGAGACGATCTTGCCGACCGTCTGCCGCGGGTTCAGCGAGGCGTACGGGTCCTGGAAGATCATCTGGATCTCGGAGCGGATCGGCGCCAGCTGCTTGCGGCCCGCGTGCGTGATGTCCTCGCCGCGGTAGGTGATCTTGCCGCCGGTCGGCTCCAGCAGGCGGGTGATCAGCCGGCCCGTGGTCGACTTGCCGCAGCCCGACTCACCGACGAGGCCCAGGCTCTCGCCCTCGGACACCTGGAAGTCCAGGCCGTCCACGGCCTGCACCGCGCCGACGGTGCGCCGGATCGGGAAGCCGCCCTTGATCGGGAAGTGCTTGGTCAGCCCCGAGACGTCCAGGAGGGGGGTTGTGTTGCTCATGGTCGTGAAGTCCCGTCTCGTGTCCGTCAGTTGTGCCGGGTTGCGGCGAAGTCGGCGAAGAGTTCCTGCTTCTGCTCCTGGGTGAGGTGGCAGGCGGAGCCGCGGCCCTCGATGACCTCAAGGGTCGGGCGCTCGCTGGAGCACGCCCCGCCGGACACCTTCTCGGCGAAGGTGCAGCGCGGGTGGAACCGGCAGCCGGACGGCGGGTTGAGCAGCGAGGGCGGCGAACCGGGGATCGGCGTCAGCGGCACGTCCACGGGCCCGTTCAGGCTCGGCATCGAGTTCAGCAGGCCGACGGTGTACGGGTGGTCCGGGGTGCGAAGCACCTCCTTCTTGGTGCCCCGCTCCACGCACCGGCCGCCGTACATCACCAGGACGTCGTCCGCGATGTCGGCGATGACGCCGAGGTCGTGGGTGATGAAGATGATGGCGGTGCCGAACTCCTGCTGGAGGTCCTTGAGCAGGTCCATGATCTGGGCCTGCACCGTCACGTCGAGGGCCGTGGTCGGCTCGTCCGCGATCAAGAGCTCGGGGTCGCAGACCAGCGCCATGGCGATCATGGCGCGCTGGCGCATACCGCCGGAGAACTGGTGCGGGTAGTCGTCCACCCGCATGTCCGGCTGCGGGATGCCGACCCGGCGCAGCATCTCGATCGCGCGCTTGCGGGCCTCGGCCTTGGAGGCGCCCGTGTGCTTGCGGTAGGTCTCGCTGATCTGCGCGCCGATGGTGTGGTACGGCGACAGCGAGGCCAGCGCGTCCTGGAAGATCATGGCCATCTTGTTGCCGCGCAGCCGCTCCAGCTCCCTCTCGGAGGCGGTGAGCAGTTCCTTGCCGTCCAGCAGGATCTCGCCCTCGATGGCGGTGTGGGCGCGGTCGTGCAGGCCCAGGATCGTGAGGTTGGTGACGGACTTGCCGGAACCCGACTCGCCCACGATGCCGAGGGTCTGACCCTTGGCCAGGTCGAAGCTGAGACCGTCGACGGCCTTGACGATTCCGTCCTCGGTGGAGAAGTGGACCTTTAGGTCCTTGATGGAGAGGAACGGCTGCTGATCGGTGCTCGTCACGGGGACGCTCCTGAGGGGGGTGATGCGAGGGTCGGGGATGGGGCGGAGGTCAGGCGAGCCGGATCCGCGGGTCGATGAGGGCGTAGACGGCGTCCACGATGATGTTGAAGATCACGATCGCGCCGGCGGACAGCAGGGTGACGCCGAGGACCATGGGCAGGTCGCTCTGGTCCACGGACTTCAGCGCGAGCCGGCCGACGCCCTGGAGGCTGAAGACGGACTCGGTGATGATCGCGCCGCCGATGAGGGTGGCGAGGTCGATGCCGAAGATCGTGACGATCGGACCCATCGCGCCGCGCCAGGCGAACCGGAAGAACACCTTGCGCCGGGAGAGTCCCTTGGCCCGTGCGGTGCGGACGTAGTCCTCGCTGAGCGTCTCGACCAGCTGGGAGCGCGCCATACGCGTGTAGTTGGCGGTCCAGATCAGGGCCAGCACCAGCCACGGCAGCAGCAGGCCGGAGGCCCACTGGACGGGGTCGTCGGTGATGGGGGTGTACGACGGGTTGTCGAGGATGCCGAGCTTCGCGACGAGGAAGTACATCGCGATGTAGCCGACGAAGTAGATCTGCAGCGAGGAGGCGATCAGCGAGCCGGAGCTGGCCACCTTGTCCTGCCACTTGCCCTGCTTGACCGCCGCGAGCATGCCCGCGCCGACACCGAAGAAGAGGAAGACGACGGCGGAGCCGAAGGCGAGCGAGAGGGTCAGCGGGAGCCGGTTCATGATCGTGCCGAGGACGGGCTCACGGTTGGCGAACGAGTACCCGAGGCAGGGCGCGTTGCAGTTGCCGAAGTCGCCGTAGCTGCGCCCGACGAAGATGCCCTTGAGCCAGTACCAGTACTGGACCGGGACCGGGTGGTCGATGCCCAGGTTGTGCCGGACCTGCTTGAGCATGTCGGGCGTGCAGTTCCTGCCGCAGGACATCATGGCGGGGTCACGCGGGATGGCGTAGAAGAGCCAGAAGGTGACGGCGCTGATGATCAGCAGAATGACCAGCGCGCCGAGAACTCGGCGGACAAGGAAGCGGAGCATGGGGCGTGACTTTCCGGACGGGGCGCCGTCGCCGGGGGTAGGGGGGTGGGCCGTAGGGGGCGGCCAGGTCGTGGCCGCCCCCGGAGGATCTAGCGCGCTTACTTCATCGCGTAGAGCTTGCAGAGCGCGACGCAGGTGTTGCCGGCGTCGTAGACGACGTTGCCGACCTTGGACCCGTGCATCCAGTTACGGATCGAGTGGTAGTCCGGGACCACCGGCGCCAGCTCCATGATCTGGCGGTCGATGGCGCCCCAGGCCTTGTTGGCGGCGGCGACGTCGGCGATCTTGGCGGCCGCGTCGATCGCCTTGTTCACGCTCGGGTCGTTCAGCTGCGCGTAGTTGCTGCGGCCGTCACCGATGTTCTTGCCGCTCCAGCAGGGGTAGAAGACCGAGTAGCCGTTCGGCCAGTCCGGGCTCCAGCCGGCCGCGAACAGGTCGAAGTCGTTGTCGATCTTGCCGATCTGCGTGTAGAAGGTCGTCTTGTCGACCTGCTTGTTGACGACCTGGAAGCCGGCCGCCTCAAGCGAGTTCTTGATCTGGACGGCCTGCTTCACCGCGTTGTCGGACTGCTGGTAGGCGATGACCAGCTTCTGGCCGATCTTGCCGGCCTCCTTCAGCAGCGCCTTGGCCGCGGCCGGGTCGCCACCGGGCTTCTTGTCCGTGCCGTAGAGGTCGAACTTCTCGTAGCCGGGGGTGACCGGGCTCAGGATCGTGGTGGCCAGCTCGCTGGTGGAGGCGCCGCCGCGGATGGTCTGCAGCTGCTGGTGCGGCCAGGCCAGGTTGATGGCCTTGCGGACCTTGACGTCCTTGATGCGGGTCATGTTGATCGGCCAGTAGTAGGTGACCGTGTCGACCTGCGTGAGAACGCGCTTCTTGAGCGTGGCGTTGGTCATGACCTGCGCGACGCGCTCGGGCGCGACCTCGTTGAAGATCGACATCGCGTACTGGTCGTTGCCCTTGTCCGCGACGTAGCGGTCGGTGGAGGCGACGAGCTCGAAGCCGAACTGGAAGACGTACTGGTCCGGGTAGGCGTTGCGGATCGCGTCCGTCTTCGGGTCCCAGTGGTCGTTGCGCACGTAGGTCAGCGACTTGCCGATGTCACGGCTGCCGATCTTGTACGGACCCAGCGCGAACGGGCGCTTGTCGTACTTCTCCTTGGTGTCGTGCTTCTTGTTGACCAGGCTGTAGCCCGCCATGGCCAGCGTGTAGTTGAAGTCGGTGCGCGGCTCGGTGAGGTGGAAGGTGACGGTCTTCCCGGAGATCTCGATCGAGTCGAGCTTCTTGCCGTCGTACGGGCCCTTGTACTTGTCGCCGCCGACCATCCACTGCTGGACGTAGCGCGGACCCTCGGTCACGAAGGAGGCGAAGAGGCGCTCGACGGTGTGGCGGACGTCGTCCATGGAGAGGTCGGAACCGTCCTCCCACTTGATGCCGTCCTTGATCGTGAACGACCAGGTCTTGCCGCCGTCCTTCATGGTGCCGGCGTCGGTGGCGACGTCGCCGACGAGCGTGCAGCCACCCTTCTCGTCGATCTTGTAACCGGTCAGACCGCGCAGGATCGGGCGCGTGATGGCCTGCTCGGTCGAGACGTAGATCTGCGCCGGGTCAAGGTGGTCCATGTCGAACTGGTCGAGCGAGTAGATCGTCCCGCCCTTGACCGCACCGGTGACCTCGGGGGCCGGACCCGCCGAGTCGGCCTTGGTGCCGACCGGGATGTTCATGGTCTTGGCCTTGCTCACCGACGGGATGTTCTTGTCGGTGGAGCTCTTGCCGCTGCTGCAAGCGCTCAGCACGGTCGTGGAGGCCGCGGCCACACCGGTGGCGATCAGGAAGTTTCTACGAGAAAAGGACATGCTGAGCCTGCCTATAAGGGTCGATTCTGACGGTCGGGACCAGTCGGACACCATCGAGCCGGACCGGGTGGAAAGGAAGTGCTACCGCTTGGACTTGGGGTCGAGCGCGTCGCGCACGGAGTCGCCGAGCAGGTTGAAGGCGACGACGAAGATCACCATCGAGATGCCCGGGAAGAGCATGAAGGTGATGTCCTGGGAGTAGAACTGCGAACCTCGGGCGATCATGACACCCCAGTCCGGGGTCGGGTCGATGATGCCTACGCCGAGGAAGGACAGACCGGCTTCGGTGGTGACGAGCGCCGGGAGCAACAGCGTGGACTGGATGATGATCGGTGTCCACAGGTTCGGCAGCAGTTCCTTGAACACGATGCGCATCGGGGATGCGCCCGTGACCTTGGCCGCCTCGACGAACTCGCGCTCGCGCAGGCCGAGGACCTGACCGCGCAGCAGACGCGCGATGGAGGCCCAGCCGAACACGGTCAGTACCACGATCAGGGCGAGGGCGCGCAGCCACGTCGGGATGTTGTCGTCGGGGGCGACGAAGAGGCCGTAGACGACCGGCATGAAGGCGATGAAGAAGAGCGTCGACGGGAACGACAGCAGGATGTCGATGACCCGGCTGACCAGGTAGTCGGTCTTGCCGCCCAGGTAGCCCGCCGTGACGCCGACCACGACGCCGAGGACCACGGTGAGGATCGTGGCGGCCACGGCGAGGCCGAGTGATGTCCGGATCCCGTACAGCAGGAAGGTGAAGACGTCCCGGCCGAGCTGGGGCTCGATGCCGAACCAGAAGTCCGAACTCATGCCACCGTTCGGGCCCGCCGGGTAGGCGAAGGGGTCGAGCAGGCTCGGGTCCTGGCTCGCGTAGGTGGTGTACGGGTCCTTGCCGTACAGCTTCGCTATGAGCGGTGCTGCTATCGCGATCACGAAGAAGAAGATCACGACGTAGGCGGATATAACGCCCGTGCGGTCACGCTTGAACCGCTTCCAGGCCAGTCGGCCCGGGGAGCGGTTCTCGCTGCCCTTCGAGCCGCCCGAAGTGGTCGACTTCGTTGCGGTCTCGTCGGTCACCTCAAGCGGGGCAGCCGCAGATGGAGTTGGGGGGGTCATGGTGCTCCTGGCCCAAGGGAGGGTCTGATGACTCCGCAGGGCGCTCCCCTACGGGCTACGCCGGACTTTTTCAACGCAATTCATTCAAGGTCAATAAATTCTCGACCGCCTTGGTTGTCTATTTACCTTCTTTACTCGCCCTTGACCGTTTTGTAGCTACGCGGGTAGCACGCCGTAATCAATCCGTGCTTCACATCGGACTAATTGGACCAATCAGGCAAGGAGTTCGATATGCGGACGGTGGTGTGTCGACATGCGTACATCGACCCGTCGCAATCCAACGTTTCGGCATCGTTGCGCGGAGATCCATTGCATCGCGGACCCAAGATCGTCCTGGTGTACTCCAGAGGTCGCCCGCATTCGGATGACGTGTCCCTCTAAAGGCTGCTCAATCAGGCAGCGGGCATGCGGTATGTCTCCTTTCGGCCGATATTGACCGGTAATGAGTCAGTGGTCACCGAGGAGGCACGCCATGCGCGGAACCACGCACGCCCGATGGGCCGCCGGCGCGGCGGCAGCGGCGCTCGTGGCGACCGGCTGCGGGGGCGGCGGCTCGGGCGGCGGGGGCGGCGCCGGTGTGCTCAGCTCCTCCTGGGGCGACCCGCAGAACCCGCTGGAGCCGTCCAACACCAACGAGGTCCAGGGCGGCAAGGTCCTCGACATGGTCTTCCGGGGCCTGAAGCGCTACGACCCGAAGACCGGCCAGGCGAAGAACATGCTCGCGGCGAGCATCGACACCAAGGACTCGCAGAACTTCACGATCAAGGTCAAGGGCGGCTGGACCTTCTCCAACGGCGAGAAGGTGACCGCGAGGTCCTTCGTGGACGCCTGGAACTACGGGGCGAGCCTGAAGAACAACCAGAAGAACGCCTACTTCTTCGGTTACATCGAGGGTTACGACAAGGTCCACCCCGCCGGCGGCTCGCAGAGCGCCGACATGCTGTCCGGCCTGAAGGTCGTGGACGACCACACCTTCACCGTCAAGCTCAACCAGAAGTTCTCCAGCTTCCCGGACACCCTCGGCTACGCGGCCTTCGCCCCGCTGCCCCGCACCTTCTTCACCGATCACTCGGCCTGGCTGAGCAGGCCGGTCGGCAACGGGCCCTACAGCATCGAGTCCTATACGAAGGGCTCGCAGATGGTCCTGAAGAAGTGGGACGGCTACCCCGGCGAGGACAAGGCCCAGAACGCCGGCGTGACCCTGAAGGTCTACACCGACAGCAACACCGCCTACACCGATCTGCTGGCCGGCAACCTCGACCTCGCCGACGACATCCCCGCCTCGCAGCTGAAGAACGTCAAGGGCGATCTCGGCGGCCGGTACATCAACACCCCGGCCGGCATCATCCAGACCCTCGCCTTCCCCTATTACGACCCCGCCTGGAACAAGCCGGGATCGGACAAGGTCCGCACGGGTCTGTCCATGGCGATCAACCGCAAGCAGATCACCGACACGATCTTCCGCCGGACCCGTACCCCGGCCACCGACTGGACCTCGCCCGTGCTCGGCGCGGCCGGCGGCTTCAAGGAGGGGCTGTGCGGCCCGGCGTGCGACTACAACCCCAGCCAGGCCAAGAAGCTGATCCAGGAGGGCGGCGGGCTCCCCGGCGGCCAGGTGAAGATCACGTACAACGCGGACACCGGCTCGCACCGGGAGTGGGTCGACGCGCTGTGCAACTCCGTCAACAACGCGCTCGGCAACGACAGGGCCTGCGTCGGCAATCCGGTCGGCACGTTCGCCGACTTCCGCAACCAGATCGGGCAGCACAAGATGAGCGGCCCGTTCCGGGCGGGCTGGCAGATGGACTACCCGCTCATCCAGAACTTCCTCCAGCCGCTCTACTACACCGACGCCTCCTCCAACGACGGCAAGTGGTCCGACAAGGACTTCGACAAGCTGGTCGACCAGGCCAACGCGGAGACGGACACCGCCAAGGCGGTCTCCACCTTCCAGCAGGCCGAGAAGGTCGTGCGGGACAACATGGCCGCCATCCCGCTGTGGTACCAGAACGGCAGCGCGGGCTACTCCCAGCGCCTGTCCAACGTCGCGCTGAACCCGTTCAGCGTCCCCGTCTACAACGAGATCAAGGTCAGCTGAGCGGCCATGGGGCGCTACGTCGTCCGGCGGCTGCTCCAGATGATCCCGGTGTTCGTCGGGGCCACGCTGCTGATCTTCCTGATGGTGAACGTGATGGGCGACCCCATCGCGGGGCTGTGCGGCGAGCGGGCGTGCGATCCGGCGACGGCCGCGCAGCTGAAGAAGGAGTTCGGCTTGGACAAGCCGCTCTGGCAGCAGTACCTGACCTATATGGGGAACGTCTTCACCGGAGACTTCGGTACGGCGTTCAACGGCCAGCCGGTCACCGAGCTGATGTCCACGTCGTTCCCCGTCACCATCCGGCTGACCATCGTGGCCATCCTCTTCGAGATCGTCATCGGGATCACGCTCGGCGTCCTGACGGGCCTCAGACGCGGACGTCCCGTCGACACGGGCGTGCTCCTCGCCACCCTGGTCGTGATCTCCGTACCCACGTTCGTCACCGGTCTGCTGCTCCAGCTGCTGCTCGGTGTCCAGTGGGGCTGGATCAAACCGTCGGTCTCCCCGGACGCGGCCTTCGGTGAACTGATCGTGCCCGGCCTGGTCCTCGCCTCGGTCTCGCTCGCCTACGTCACCCGGCTGACCCGCACCTCCATCGCCGAGAACCGGCGGTCCGACTACGTCCGAACGGCCATCGCCAAGGGCCTGCCCCGCCACCGGGTCATCACCCGGCACCTGCTGCGCAACTCCCTCATCCCCGTGGTCACCTTCATCGGCGCCGACATCGGCGCGCTGATGGGCGGCGCCATCGTCACCGAGCGGATCTTCAACATCCACGGGGTCGGCTTCCAGCTCTACCAGGGCATCGTGCACCAGAACACCCAGACGGTCGTCGGCTTCGTGACCGTCCTCGTGCTGGTCTTCCTGATCGCCAACCTGCTCGTGGACCTCCTGTACGCCGTACTCGACCCGAGGATCCGCTATGCCTGAGCAGCCGTACGAGTCCGACCGGGCCATTGCGGGGACGGGGGCGGGCGGCGCCATGGACCTCGCGACGAGCGAGGCGCAGACGCTGGAGAAGATCCCCGGAGGACCCGAGGGGACCGGTCCGGCCGGCAAGCCGCGCAGCCTCTGGTCCGACGCCTGGCGGGACCTCAGGCGCAACCCCGTCTTCCTCGTCTCCGCCCTCGTCATCCTCTTCCTGGTCTTCATCTCGCTGTGGCCCGCGGCGATCGCTCCCGGCAGCCCCCTCAAGTGCGACCTGTCCAAGGCCCAGGACGGGCCCGGGCCGGGTGCTCCCTTCGGCTACGACGGCCAGGGCTGCAACGTCTACACGCGGACCGTGTACGGCGCCCGTACGTCCGTCACGGTGGGCGTGTGCGCCACGCTCGGGGTCGCTCTCCTCGGGTCCGTGCTCGGCGGGCTCGCGGGCTTCTTCGGAGGCGTCTGGGACTCGCTGCTGTCGCGGACCACCGACATCTTCTTCGCCATCCCGGTCGTCCTCGGCGGTCTCGTCCTCCTCTCCGTGGTGACCAGTAATACGGTCTGGCCGGTCATCGGGTTCATGGTGCTGCTCGGCTGGCCGCAGATCTCCCGTATCGCGCGCGGCTCGGTCATCACCGCCCAGCAGAACGACTACGTGCAGGCGGCCCGCGCCCTCGGCGCCTCCCACTCCCGCATCCTGCTGCGGCACATCGCGCCCAACGCCGTGGCGCCCGTGATCGTCGTGGCGACCATCGCCCTGGGCACCTACATCGCGCTGGAGGCGACCCTGTCCTACCTCGGCGTCGGACTGAAACCGCCGAGCGTCTCCTGGGGCATCGACATCTCCGCCGCCTCCCCCTACATCCGCAACGCCCCGCACGCGCTGCTGTGGCCGTCGGGCGCGCTGGCGGTCACCGTCCTGGCCTTCATCATGCTCGGCGACGCGGTGCGCGACGCCCTCGACCCGAAGCTGAGGTGACGGCGCCATGCTGCTCGAAGTGCGCGACCTGCACGTGGAGTTCCGCACCCGGGACGGGGTCGCCAAGGCCGTCAACGGGGTGTCGTACGCCGTCGACGAGGGGGAGACCCTGGCGGTGCTCGGCGAGTCGGGTTCGGGCAAGTCGGTCACCGCGCAGGCCGTGATGGGGATCCTCGACATGCCGCCGGGGCGGATCACCGGCGGGGAGGTCCTCTTCCAGGGCAAGGACGTGCTGAAACTGAAGGAGGAGGAGCGGCGCAGGATCCGGGGCGCGGGGATGGCGATGATCTTCCAGGACGCGCTGTCCTCCCTCAACCCCGTGCTGTCCGTGGGCGACCAGCTCGGCGAGATGTTCGTCGTGCACCGGGGCATGTCGAAGAGGGACGCGCGGGCCAGGGCGGTCGAGCTGATGGACCGGGTGCGCATCCCGGGCGCGGCCCAGCGGGTCCGGGACTATCCGCACCAGTTCTCCGGCGGCATGCGCCAGCGCATCATGATCGCCATGGCGCTGGCGCTCCAGCCGGCGCTCATCATCGCCGACGAGCCCACCACGGCCCTGGACGTCACCGTGCAGGCCCAGGTCATGGAGCTGCTCGCGGAGCTGCAGCGCGAGTACCGCATGGGGCTGATCCTCATCACCCACGACCTCGGTGTCGTCGCGGACGTCGCCGACCGCATCGCCGTGATGTACGCGGGGAAGATCGTCGAGTCGGCGCCCGTGCACGACATCTACAAGGCGCCGGCCCACCCCTACACCCGCGGCCTGCTGGACTCCATCCCGCGCCTGGACCAGAAGGGGCAGGAGCTGTACGCCATCAAGGGTCTGCCGCCCAACCTGATGGACATCCCGCCCGGCTGCGCCTTCCACCCCCGCTGCCCGATGGCCCAGGACGTGTGCCGCACGGACGTGCCGCCGCTGTACGAGGTTGCCGAGGAACGCGGCAGCGCCTGCCACTTCTGGAGGGAGTGCCTGCATGGCTGAGCCGATCCTGGAGGTCAGCGGCCTCGTCAAGCACTACCCGCTGATGCGGGGGATCCTCTTCAAGAAGCAGATCGGTGCGGTGAAGGCGGTCGACGGCGTCGACTTCACCCTCGCCAAGGGCGAGACCCTGGGCATCGTCGGCGAGTCGGGCTGCGGCAAGTCGACCGTGGCGAAGATGCTGTGCCACCTGGAGCGGCCGACGGCGGGCTCGATCCGGTTCAAGGGCGAGGACATCACCGGGCTGTCCGGCAAGGCCCTCAAAGCCGTCCGGCGCAACATCCAGATGGTCTTCCAGGACCCGTACACCTCCCTCAACCCGAGGATGACGGTGGGGGACATCGTCGGGGAGCCGTACGAGATCCACCCCGAGGTGGCTCCCAAGGGCGACCGGCGGCGCAGGGTGCAAGAACTCCTGGACGTGGTCGGCCTGAACCCCGAGTACATCAACCGCTACCCGCACCAGTTCTCCGGCGGCCAGCGCCAGCGCATCGGCATCGCCCGGGGGCTGGCGCTGCGCCCCGAGGTGATCGTCGCCGACGAGCCGGTGTCGGCCCTGGACGTCTCGGTGCAGGCGCAGGTGATCAACCTGCTGGACCGGCTCCAGTCGGAGTTCGACCTCTCCTACGTCTTCATCGCGCACGACCTGTCGATCGTCCGGCACATCTCGGACCGGGTCGGGGTCATGTACCTGGGCCGGATCGTGGAGATCGGCAGCCACGCCGAGATCTACGACCACCCCACGCACCCCTATACACAGGCGCTCCTGTCGGCGGTCCCGGTGCCCGACCCCGCGGCCCGCGAACACCGCGAGCGGATCATTCTCACCGGCGACGTGCCCTCCCCGACGGCAATCCCCTCCGGCTGCCGCTTCCGCACCCGCTGCTGGAAGGCCCAGGAGCGCTGTGCCCGGGAGGTGCCGGCGCTGGCGGTCCCCGAGGAGTTCCGGCACACGGGCGGTCCCGCGGCCCATGACTCGGCCTGCCACTTCGCGGAGGAGAAGAGGGTCGTGGCCGCCGAGGAGCCGCCGAAGCCCGCACGGAACGGCAACGGGCCGGGATGACACGCGAACGGCAACGGGCCGGGACGACACGCGGAACGGCAACGGGCCGGGACGACGTACGGACGGCAACGGGCCGGGACGACATGGCGCGTCCCGGCCCGCTCACGGCACCCGCACGGCCGTACGCTGTTCAGACTCGCGCGTCCGTATATCGGTGCCGCTTCCATGAAGTTGCCTGCGTGTAAACGCAGTTCAGGGCGGTTTGCGGGCTATGCCAGGGAACGCTTGAGGAAGTCCACCTGGAGCAGCAGCAGGTTCTCGGCGACCTGTTCCTGCGGGGTCATGTGGGTGACGCCGGACAGGGGGAGCACCTCGTGCGGCCGGCCCGCGGCCAGCAGCGCCGAGGACAGGCGCAGGGTGTGGGCGGCCACCACGTTGTCGTCGGCCAGGCCGTGGATGATCATCAGGGGGCGGTCCGGTCCGGCGGGGGAGGACAGGCCGTCGTCGGTCACCAGCGAACTGCGGAGGTAGGCCTCGGGGTCCCGGCCCGGGTCGCCCAGGTAGCGCTCGGTGTAGTGGGTGTCGTACAGGCGCCAGTCGGTGACCGGGGCGCCGGCGATCCCCGCGTGGAAGACGTCGGGGCGGCGCAGGACGGCGAGGGCGGCCAGGTAGCCGCCGTAGGACCAGCCGCGGATGGCCACCCGGGACAGGTCCAGCGGGTAGCGCTGCGCGAGGTCCTGGAGGGCCTCGACCTGGTCGTCCAGGGAGAGCGTGAAGTCGCCGTGGACGGCCTTCTCCCAGGCCGGTGAGCGCCCGGGGGTGCCCCGGCCGTCGGCGACGATCACCGCGAAGCCCTGGTCGGCGAACCACTGCGAGGTCAGGTGCGCGTTGTGGGCGGCCACCACACGGGCGGCGTGCGGGCCGCCGTAGGGGTCGAGCAGCACCGGCAGGGGAGTGTCACCGGGGTAGTCCGTAGGCATAAGCACGGCGCACGGAATTCGGCGTGCGCCCCCCTCGGTGAGCGTCACGCCGGTGGACAAACCAGGATCTTCGGCGTACGACCGGACAGTCGCCGCCGGTTTTCCGTCACGCAGCACCTGGGCACGCGTGCCCGGCCTGTCGAGCGTGGCGGACACCAGGACCGTCACGTCCCCGGCCCGCACCGCCGAGTGCACACCGGGCTCCTGCGACACGCGCTCCACGCCGAGTTCGTTCACCCGGTAGACATGGATCTCGCCGGTCTGCGGGGACTCCGCCTCCTCGCCCGCCGAGGCCGTGACCAGCACATCACCGGGGCTCACGTCCAGCACTGCACGGATGTGCAACTGCGGGCCCGTCAGCGGACGTTCGCCGACCGTCAGCACCCGTGCCCCGCCCTCGTCCGCGATCCGGACGAGCTGTCCGGACGGATTCCAGCACGGTACTCCGGCGAAAAGTTCCAGCCATGTTGGATCTTCATCCGCGTGCACCATCCGGGTCGCCCCGGAGTCCGGGTCCACCGCCAGGAACAGCTGGCTGCGCTGGTCCCGCGCCTGCACCAGGAGCAGCGGCGCCCCCGCCTCTGACCAGTGCACTCGCGCCAGATACGGATAGCGCGCACGGTCCCAGACGACCTCGGTGCGGGCGCCTTCGAGACCGATGACGAACAGGCGCACGTCCGCGTTCTCCGTGCCCGCCGCAGGGTAGGCGACGTGGTCTGGCTCACGCTCGGGGTGGGCCGGATCCGCGATCCACCACCGCCGCACCGGCGTGTCGTCCACGCGCGCCACGAGCAGCCGGTCCGACTCCGGGGCCCACCAGAACCCCCGCGAACGCGACATCTCCTCGGCCGCGATGAACTCGGCCAGCCCGTAGGTGACCGCGTCCGACTCCGGCCCGGCCAGTGCCCGGTCGTCCTCGCCCTCGGCGCCCACCACCCGCAGGGCACCCTGCGCGACGTACGCCACGTGCCGCCCGTCGGGCGCGGGCCGCGGGTCGATCACCGGCCCGGGCGCCGGGAGTTCGCGTGCCGTGCCGGCGCGCAGCTCGGCCGTGAAAAGCCGCCCTGACAAGGCGAAAGCCGCCAACTCCACGGCCGCGTCGGTGGCATAGCCGACGATGCCGGCGCCACCCTCCCGGCTGCGCTCCCGGCGTGCCCGCTCCTCGGGCGAGAGCTCTTCCGAAGCGCCGTGCAGGAGGGCGTGCGGGGCGGCGGCGATCCGCTCCGTGCCGCTCACCGGATCGAGAATCCACAGGGAGTTGGCCCGGTCCGTGCCCGAACCGGAACGCAGGAACGCGACACGCGAGCCGTCGGGTGCCACGGTGAACGCACGCGGCGCGCCGAGCGTGAACCGCTGCGTGCGGGCGTGCCGACGGGGGAAGGAGTCAGCCTCGGTCGTCATACCCCGACCATATTGGCCATGCGCCCCCTTGTGCGGCCGTGCGCCGAGCGATGCGCGAGCACGGATAGTTATGATCACTACCGCTGAGTGGGTATGAACCTGCTGGCGCGTGCATGGATTTGATCTACCGATCTACAACCGAGTCACAACCCCCATAGTCCGAACCCCCCGTGTACCTGGGATCTTTGGAGGTGAGCCGCCGTGGCACTCTCGATTTCGGCGGTGGTGCTGCTGGCGATCATCGTCTTCCTGCTGATCAAGAAGTCAGGGCTGAAGGGCGGCCATGCGGTGGTCTGCGTCCTGCTCGGCTTCTATCTCGCCTCCTCGACGGTCGCTCCCACGATCAGCGAGCTGACGACGAACGTCGCCAGCATGATCGGAAGCATCAAGTTCTGAGACGGCCTCCCCACGGTTGGATAGTTGCACTATCTTCCAGGCGTGGACCAGTTGATCGTCGATGATCCGACCCGCATAGGCCCGTACCGTCTGATCGCCCGGCTGGGCGAGGGCGGCATGGGCCTCGTCTATCTGGGGCGTGACGAGGGCGGACGCACCGTGGCCGTGAAGGTCGTGCAGGCCGAGTACGCCGGGCACCACGAGTTCCGCAGGCGCTTCGCCCGTGAAGTGGCCGCCGCGCGGCGGGTGGACGGGAGCTGGACGGCGGCCGTGCTCGATGCCGATCCCGAGGCGGCCGTCCCCTGGGTGGCCACCCGGTACATCCCGGGACCCGACCTGCACACCGTGGTGGCCGAGGACTTCGGCCCGTTGCCCGAGTACTCGGTGCGCGTCCTCGCGAGCCGTCTTGCCCTCGCTCTGCAGGCCGTGCACGAGGCGGGCCTGATCCACCGTGACCTCAAGCCGTCCAACGTCCTCGTCACCGTCGACGGCCCGCGCGTCATCGACTTCGGCATCGCACGGGCGATGGACAGCCTCGCCGGCGACAGCCTGCACACCCGCACCGGCATGCTGATCGGCTCTCCCGGCTTCATGTCGCCGGAACAGGTCCGCGGCCTCGAACTCACCCCCGCCAGCGACGTGTTCTGCCTCGGCGCCGTCCTCGTCTACGCCGTCACCGGGCGCCTCCTCTTCGGCGCCACGGAAACCGGCCTGAACGCCCACCTCTTCCGGGTCGCCGAGGAGGAGGCGGACCTGACCGGCGTGCCGGAGCCGCTGGTCGATCTCGTCCGCGCATGCCTGCACAAGGACCCTGCCGAGCGGCCCACCCCTCGGCAGGTGGCAGAGCGCACGGTGACGGACGGGGCCGAGGAGTGGCTTCCGGGCTCGGTACTGGCCCAACTCGGCCGCCATGCGGCCCAGTTGCTGGACTTCGCCCCCGCGCCACGCGCCGAAGCCCCGGCGGATGCCTCCGTGGATGCCCGCGCCGCACAGCCGGACCCGCGCATCGCGCTCGCCCAGGCCCAGATCCAGGCCCAGGCCCAGGCCCAGATCCAAGCCCCGGCCCAGGCGCAGCTCCAGCCATCGGCTTCGCCGCCCCCGCCCCCCGCGTACGCTCCGACGGCTCTCGTCGCGGAGGTCGAGTCGCCCCCGGGCCCGCACCCCAGGCGCTGGTGGGGTCTGGCGGCGATCGTGCTGGCGCAGCTGACGGTGCTGTTCGGAACGTCCACCGTCGACCTGGCGATGCAGTTCATCCAGGCCGAACTCCACCTGGACGCCGACGGCCCGGTCGGGATACCCCAGCTCTACGGGATCGCATTCGGCGGTCTGCTGCTGCTCGGCGGGTACCTCGCGGACCTCGTCGGGCGCAGACGGACACTGATCGCCGGCCTGTTCGGATTCGCGGCGGCCGCCGTACTCGGCGGTTCGGTCGCCACCTCCGGCATGCTGGGCGCGGCCCTCATCCTGCAGGGCGCCTTCGCCGCGCTGCTCACCTCGTCCGCGCTCGCCCTGGTGAGCACCGGCTTCACGGACCCGAAGGAACGCCGCAGGGCCTTCGGGATCTACGTCGCGGTCAGCATCGGCGGTACGCCGCTCACGATGCCCGTGGCCGGAACGCTGCTGGACTGGCTGAACTGGCGTGTGTGCGAGTACGCCGTCGTCCCCCTCGCCGCGATCGCCCTGGTCGGCGTCCTCACGCTGGTGCACGACCGCCCCGGCCGAACCGGCGCCTCCTTCGACCTGCCCGGGCTGCTGCTCGGCTGCGGCGCGGTCACCGCGCTCACCTTCGGCCTCGGCGGGACCCGGTCGCCCAACCACCTGGTCGTGGTCCTGCTCGTCGGCGGCTCTGTCCTGCTCGTGACCTTCCTGTGGTGGCAGACGAGGACGTCGAGCCCGCTCGTCGCGCCGTACGTCCTGAAGGACCGCAGCCGTATCGGCGGCCACCTCGTCATGATCCTGTCCGGCGCCGCCGTCTTCACCCTCGTCGCCGCTCTGGACTCCTACTTGCGATACGTCCGCGGCTATTCCCCGGAGATGATCGGGACGGCCTTGCTGCCCCTGGGCCTCGCGGTCGTCATCGGCGCCACCCAGGTCTCCGCACGGCTGCTGCACCGCGCCGCACCGCGTGTCCTGATCGTGGCGGGCCTGCTGACCACGGCCTGCGGGCTGGTGCTCCTGACCGGCCTGACGGCGGACGGAGGCTATGCGACCCAGGTGCTGCCGGGCATGCTCCTCGGCGGCCTCGGTATCGGCATGGCCTTCATGCCGGTCTTCGTCCTCGCGACGGACGCGGTGGCCCCGCAGCACTCCGGCGGGGCGTCGGCAGCCGTCACCACGACCCAGCACCTGGGCGCAGCGATCGGCTCGGCGCTGGTCTCCGCGGTCCTCGGCACCGGCCTGGACTCCTGGTCGCCGGGCGGAGCGCCCGGTGTCTACACCGCCGCCTTCTGGGGCGCGGCCGCCGGCGCCGTGCTCGCGGCCCTGGTCGCCGGCCCGCTGGTCACGGCGCGGAAGGCCGCGACGGGGTAGCCGGCCCGCCGGTCCGGCTTCCGCAGGTCCGCCCCTGGTCGCTGCCGGGACTGCCGAACCGGTCGTCCGGGGCCATCGGCATGACCGCCGAACCGGTCGTGCGAGGCCGTCGGCATGATCGCCGAACCGCTCTTTCGGGCCCGCCCGGCACGACCACCGGCGCCGTCGTCACCGTCCTGGTCGTGCCGAACGCAGCGAGAAGCGGTCGGGAGGTGGCAGGCAGCAAGCAGGGCGCCTCGTAGGGTGGTCCCATGACGGAATTGCCCGCCCGGCGTCTGCTGCTGGTGCACGCACACCCGGACGACGAGTCGATCAACAACGGCGCGACCATGGCCCGGTACGCGGCCGAGGGCGCCCATGTGACCCTGGTCACCTGCACCCTCGGTGAGCGAGGAGAAGTCATCCCGCCCGCGCTGCGGCATCTGACCGGCGCCGCCCTGGGCGCGCACCGGCGCGGCGAGCTGACCGCCGCCCTGCGTGAGCTGGGCGTCGAGGACGCCCGGCTGCTCGGCGGCGCGGGCCGCTACGGCGATTCCGGGATGATGGGCATTGCGGACAACGAGGATCCGTCCTGCTTCTGGCAGGCCGACGCGGACGCCGCCGCCGCCTCTCTCGTGGAGGTGATCCTGGAGGTCCGCCCCCAGGTCCTCGTCGCCTACGACGACAACGGCGGCTACGGCCACCCCGACCACATCCAGGCGCACCGCGTCGCCATGCGTGCCGTGGAACTGGCGGCCGAGCAGGGGCACGAGATCGCCAAGGTCTACTGGAACCGGGTCCCGCGCTCCGTCGCCGAGGCCGCCTTCGCCCGTCTGGAGGACGAGCTGCCCACACTGCCGTTCGAGAAGAGCGGCTCGGTGGCCGACGTGCCGGGCGTGGTCGAGGACGAGCGGATCACCACCGCCGTGGACGGCACCGCCCATGCCGCCGCCAAGGCCGCCGCGATGCGCGCCCACGCCACCCAGATCGAGGTCGCCCCGGACCGGCCGTACTTCGCGCTCTCCAACGACCTGGCCCAGCCGCTGTTCACCACCGAGTACTACGAGTTGGTGCGCGGGACGGGGCGGCCCGGTGAGACCGACCTGTTCGCCGGCATCGAGGAGGCGTGATGAGCGACGCCGGACGCGGCTCGATGCTCGCCCAGCCGCTGCAGCGTCCCCCCGCCGGGCGGATGGCCGCCTATGTCGGACTGTTCCTGCTCGGCGCGCTCGTCGGACTCGCCGGGAGCCTGGTGCAGGCCGCCTGGTTCCCGGGCGGGCTGCTGCTCGCCCTCGCGGGTGCGGCCGGGACGTTCGTCGGCGGGGCGTACGCGCTCGGCGGCCGGGGCGGGGCGGTCGCGCCGGTCGTCGGCTGGATCATCGCCGTCATCATGCTCGTCAACAGCCGCCCGGAAGGCGATTTCCTGTTCGGCGCGGGAGGCGGCTCCTACCTCTTCCTGCTAGGCGGCATGGCCCTGGCTGTGATCTGCGCCACCCTTGCTCCGGGGCGGCAACCCCGCGACGGCTCTGCCCGACTTGGCAAGTGACGTACCACTTCGCCGTGCGACGCACGTGCGAGTCCGGTGTGGGTTTCCTCGGCGGTCATGGGATGCGCGCCAGACGCGGACAGTATGGTGGTGCGCGCCGCCGAGCTGCCCGCCGAGGACGTAACGGGCGGTGGAGCCAACCGGGAGAACCTGCCTTGAGTCGTGAAACTGACACTCCGTCCTCCGGGCCCAACGGGCGCGGCGGAGCCGCATACCCTTCGGGGACGCCCCCGTACGGCACCCCCATGGCTTCCGACGCCGGTACGGACGGGGGCCGTTCGGCCACCCAGCCGGAGGAACGCAAGACCGAGACCACGCTGACGACCCGGATCCGGATCAACATCCCCGGATCCCGGCCCATCCCGCCGGTCGTCGTGCGCAAGCCCGTCTCCGACGGCGAGGCCGCCGCGGACGAAACGGGCGCCGAGACGCGGCCGGCCCCGGCCCCCGCGCCGCCCAAGAGCGCCGCCGCGCCGCCCGCCGAGCCCGCGCCGCAGGCCGAGGAGAAGGCCAGCGACTGGTTCGCGCCCCGCAAGTCCGGCGCGCCCAAGGGCGGTCCGGGCGGCGGCGGCACGAACGGCGCCGGGACGCCCGGCGGTTCCGCGGCCGCCCCGAGCACCCCGAGCCCCCTGCCGGGCAGCCCGGCAGGGTCCGGTGCCACCGGTGCCCGCCCCGGCGGCGGACGCCCCGGCGGGGTGGTCGGCTCCATGGGCGCGCCGGG